>JAIEHQ010000025.1 GCA_029065825.1 Alistipes sp. | reverse complement strand
TAACCGCACCGACCATGATTTCCTGCCATCAACAGAACGAGGCGGCTGACGCGCCCTGGATCGTCGACCGTTTCGACGACGTGAAGGTGCTCCGTTATGAGGTTCCCGGCTTCGCCGAACTGCCGCTCGAAGAGAAAGAGCTGATCTACTACCTTTCGGAGGCTGCCAAGTGCGGCCGCGATATTCTGTTCGACCAGAATTTCAAATACAACCTGCCGATCCGCCGCACGCTGGAGACGATCTACCGCCA
Source organism: Alistipes sp. (assembly GCA_029065825.1). Lineage (GTDB taxonomy): Bacteria > Bacteroidota > Bacteroidia > Bacteroidales > Rikenellaceae > Alistipes. Next base: position 6,014 of record JAIEHQ010000025.1, on the reverse strand, counting down.
CTATCCCGGCGACCGGGAGACGGCCGAGTGGAAGGCGCTGGAGAAGTACCTCAAGAAGGTGTGGTTCGCCAACGGCATCCACCACCACTACTCGAACGACAAGTTCGTGCCCGAATTTTCGCGCGACTACTTCCTGTCCGTGTGCGAGGCGGTGCCCGTCGAGCAGTTCGGCGAGGAACTCAACGCGCTGCGGGCGGTGGTGTGCGAGGCGATCTTCAATCCCGAGCTGTATCGCACGCGCCTGAACCAGACCGAGGGCGAGGACCTGATCGCCACCTCGTGCAACAACTACTACGAGGGGGTTACCCAGGCCGAGGCCGAGGAGTTCTACCGCGCGCAGGTTGTCGCCGACGATCCCGAGCCGGTGGCCTACGGTCTCAACTCGAAACTCGTGAAGGATGCCGACGGGCAGGTGCGCGAGCGTGTCTGGCGTGTCGGCGGCATGTATTCGCCGGCGATCGAACGGATCGTCTTCTGGCTGGAGAAGGCCCGCGACGTGGCCCGCGAGCCGCAGAAGGCGACCATCGGCGCGCTGATCGACTATTACAAGACGGGCGACCTGCGCGAGTTCGACCGCTACAACGTGATGTGGGTGCGCGATACGCTCTCGAACGTCGATTTCGTGAACGGCTTCATCGAGGACTACGGCGATCCGCTGGGACGCAAGGCCTCGTGGGAGTCGCTGGTCAATTTCATGGACCGCGCGGCCTGCCGCCGCACGGAGATCATCTCGGAGAACGCCCAGTGGTTCGAGGACCACTCGCCGGCCGACTCCGCCTACCGCAAGGAGAAGGTCCGGGGCGTATCGGCCAAGGTCATTACCTGCGCGATGCTCGGCGGCGACTGCTATCCCGCCACGCCGATCGGCATCAACCTGCCCAATGCCGACTGGATCCGCAAGGTGCACGGCTCGAAGTCTGTGACGATCGACAACATAACCCACGCCTATGCTCAGGCGGCCCGGGGCGACGGCTTCCTCGATGAGTTCATGCTGCGCGAGGAGGACCGCGACCGCATTGTCCGCTACGGCAAGCTGGCCGACGACCTGCACACCGACCTGCACGAGTGCCTCGGACACGGCTCGGGCCAGCTGGCTCCTGGCGTGAAGGGGGGCGAGCTGAAGAACTACACCTCGACGCTCGAAGAGACGCGTGCCGACCTGTTCGGTCTCTACTACCTGGGCGACCCGAAGATGGTCGAGCTGGAGCTGATCCCCTCGCTCGACGTGGCCCGGGCCGGCTACGCCAAGTACATCATGAACGGCATGATGACCCAGCTGTCGCGCATTGAGCCGGGCAAGAACGTCGAGGAGGCGCACATGCGCAACCGCAAGCTGATCGCCGAGTGGTGCTACGAACAGGGGCGTGCCGACAACGTGATCGAGTGGGTCGAGCGCGACGGCAAGACCTACGTCGTCGTGAACGACTTCGACAAGCTGCGCGAGCTGTTCGGCCGCATGCTGCGCGAGGTGCAGCGCATCAAGTCGGAGGGCGACTTCGAGGCAGGCCGCGCGCTGGTCGAGAAGTATGCCGTGAAGGTCGATCCGAAGCTCCACGAGGAGGTGCTCGCCCGCTACGGAGCGCTCGGAATCGCGCCCTATGCCGGCTTCGTCAATCCCCGCTACGAACTGGTCGAGCGGGACGGCCGCGTGGTCGATGTGAAGATCTCCTATCCCGACGATTACGTCGGACAGATGCTCGAATACGGCAGCGACTACTCCTTCCTGCCCAACCTGAATTAGGGCGGCTGCGGATAAAACGAAACGAACGGGGAGACCTTGCAGGGTCTCCCCGTTCGCTTTTTTTCGGGAGTTTTCTTGCCGGCTTTCGGGAGTCGTTCTTTAGTCGCTTTTTCCGGGGCCGGGCCTTGCGGAGCCCGCGGGGCCTTTGCGCCGCCGGAGTGTCGCTGCCCGCTACCGGGTCCGGATGTCGAGCCGCTCCCACAGCCATTGCGGAACCGCCCGCCACAGCGCCACGAGCAGTGCGTAGCGCCGGTCGATGACGATGCGCCGCCGTTTGCGGGCGAGCGCCCCGACGATGCGGTCGGCGACCCTTCCGGGCTGCATCAGCATCGGGTATTTGCCCTCGCGCAGCAACGCCGTCGCGACGAATCCGGGCCGTATGTCGGTAATGCGGACATTGGCCCCTGTCATGCGGGAGAGTTGTGCCAGGGCATCGAGGTAGGTGCTCTGGTAACGCTTCGAGGCGGAGTAGGCGGCGGCAGCGCCCAGCCCTTTGGTACCGGCGATCGACGTGACGACGGCCAGATGTCCGCCTCCCTGCCGGCGGAAGAGGTCGAATGCGGCGGTCGCGATGCGCGTGAACCCTTCGACGTTGGTGCGCACCGTCTCCAGCTCCCTGTCGGGGGCGAGCTGCGGGTTGTAATAGCCGATGCCGGCGCAGTGAAGCAGCAGGTCGCAGCCGCCCAGCCGTTCGACGAGCCGGGCGAGCCGCTCCGGGGCATCGGGGCGGGTAACGTCGATCGTTTCGCCGACGGTCCGTTCCGGAGCCATGCGGCACAGCTCCTCGAGCCGTTCGGTGCGCCGGCCGGCGATGCCGACCCGCCAGCCTGCGGCGATGTATCTGCGGGTCACCTCGCGGCCTATTCCGTCCGTTGCGCCGATGATGACGATGCGTTTCATGCGGGATTGGATTTGTTTTGTAGGGTCTGTCTTCTTTTTTGTCGTACTGCCGGCCCTTCGGTCCGACTGCCGCCGTCGTCGCGGGCGGTTCGAAAAAGGAGCGCAACGAAAGTTGCGCTCCTCGGTCTCATGCTTCGAATTGCAGCTGGACGCACTCGATGCCCACCCGCCGGAGCAGATCCAGTCCCTCCTCGGAGCGGTAGTCCTCGTTGTAAACCACCCGCCGGATGCCGGCCTGGATGATCAGTTTCGAGCATTCGATGCAGGGTGCGGCCGTTATGTAGAGGGTCGATCCGTCGCAGTTGTTGGCGCTCTTGGCCACTTTGGTAATGGCGTTGGCCTCGGCGTGGAGCACGTAGGGCTTGGTCTTGCCCATGTCGTCCTCGCAGACGTTCTCGAAACCCGCCGGGGTGCCGTTGTAGCCGTCCGAGATGATCATCTTGTCCTTGACGATCAGCGCTCCGACCTTGCGGCGCACGCAGTAGGAGTTCTCCGCCCAGATGCGTGCCATCCGCAGGTAGCGCATGTCGAGCTGCCGCTGCTTCTCTTCCTTGTAGCCCATCCTTGCTGCGGTTTACAATCCTTTGCCGTGGCAGTTCTTGTACTTCTTGCCGCTGCCGCAGGGGCAAGGGTCGTTGCGGCCCGCTTTCTTCTCGGCATGCACGGGCATCGGCTTCTGCTTCTCCGCCTGGCCGGCCTGGGCCGCAGCCTGCGTGCGCGAGGCCTGCAACTTATTGACATCTACTTTCGCGGCCGGTGCGCGGCGCTCGCGCTGCACGTTCTCGGGGGTGTTCTCCCGCATCGGGATGAAGGCCTTGTTGAGGGTGCGCAGCACGCAGCCGTTTACCTTGACGAGCATCTTCGAGAAGAGCTCGAACGATTCGAGTTTGTAGATCAGCAGCGGATCCTTCTGCTCGTAGGTGGCGTTCTGCACGCTCTGGCGCAGGTCGTCCATCTCGCGCAGGTGCTCGCGCCAGGCATCGTCGATGGTCGTGAACATCACCACTTTCGAGAATACCTTGAAGATCTCCGCGCCGTCCGAATCCTTGCAGCGCTGGAGATTGACCGGAATGTTGTAGCCCATGTGGCCGTCCGTGACGGGGAAGTAGATATTGACATCGAGATTCTCCCGGCGGTCCTCGTAGACGCGCTCCATGACCGGACGCACCGTGTCGGCGATCATCTTCTGACGGCGTGCGTAGGCCGCCTGCAGGTCGCCGACCAGCAGTTCGATCAGTTCGGCCGGCTTGGCCTTGGCATAGGTCGCCCCGTCGAACGAGGGTTGGATCGCCGCCTCGCGGATCAGCTCGATGCGGAAATCCTCGAATCCGACCCCTTCGTGGGTATCGACGAAGGTGGTGGCGAAGTCGTACATCAGGTTGTTCAGGTCGATCTCGATCCGCTCGCCGTAGAGGGCGTGGCGGCGGCGCGTGTAGATCACTTCGCGCTGCGAGTTCATCACGTCGTCGTATTCGAGCAGCCGTTTGCGGATGCCGAAGTTGTTCTCCTCGACCTTCTTCTGCGCCCGCTCGATGACTTTGGTAATCATGTTCGACTGCATCGGCTCGCCCTCTTCGATGCCCATGCGGTCCATCATCGTGGCGATGCGGCCCGAGCCGAACAGACGCATCAGGTCGTCCTCGAACGAGACGAAGAACTGCGACGAGCCGGGGTCGCCCTGACGGCCCGAACGTCCGCGCAGCTGACGATCGACGCGGCGGCTTTCGTGGCGCTCGGTGCCGATGATCGCCAGACCGCCCGCCTGCTTCACGTCGGCCGTGAGCTTGATGTCGGTGCCTCGGCCGGCCATGTTGGTGGCGATGGTTACCTGGCCCGCACGGCCCGCCTCGGCGACGATTTGCGCCTCCAGCTGGTGCTGCTTGGCGTTCAGTACGTTGTGCTTGATGCCGCGCAGCTTGAGCATGCGGCTCAGCAGCTCGGAGATCTCGACCGAGGTGGTGCCGACCAGCACCGGACGGCCTTCGCCCACCAGCCGTACGATCTCCTCGATCACGGCGTTGTATTTTTCGCGTTTGGTCTTGTAAACCACGTCCTGCTTGTCCTGGCGCAGAATCGGGCGGTTGGTCGGGATGACCACTACGTCGAGTTTGTAGATGCTCCAGAACTCCGATGCCTCCGTTTCGGCCGTACCGGTCATGCCGGCGAGCTTGTGGTACATGCGGAAGTAGTTCTGCAGCGTGATGGTGGCGAAGGTCTGGGTCGCGGCCTCGACCTTGACGCGCTCCTTGGCCTCGATCGCCTGATGCAGGCCGTCCGAGTAGCGGCGGCCGTCCAGGATGCGGCCCGTCTGCTCATCGACGATCTTTACCTTGTTGTCCATTACGACATACTCCACGTCCTTCTCGAACATGGCGTAGGCCTTGAGCAGCTGGATGACCGTGTGCACCCGCTCGGCCTTGACGGCGTAGTCGTTGATGAGCGCGTCGCGCTTCTGGGCCTTCTCCTCGAGGGGAATATCCTCCTTCTCGATCTCGGCCACGCAGGCTCCGATGTCGGGCAGCACGAAGAAGCCCTCCTCGTTGAAGAACTGCGACAGCGCCTCGTGGCCCTTGTCGGTCAGCTCCACCGAGTTCATCTTCTCGTCGATGACGAAGTAGAGGTCGTCCGTGATCTCGGGAATGCGGCGGTTGTTGTCCTGCATGTAGGTGTTCTCGGTCTTCTGCATCTGCGCCTTGATGCCCTGCTCGGAGAGGAACTTGATCAGCGGCTTGTATTTCGGCAGACCCTTGTGGCTGCGGTAGAGCTTGATGCCGCCCTCCTCGTTCTTGCCGTCGGCGAGCAGCTGGCGCGACTCGGCGAGCAGGTTCGTCACCAGATTCTTCTGGAGGTTGTAGAGGTGCTCGATCGCGGGGCGGTACTGCTCGAAGAACTGGTCGTCGCCCTTGGGAACGGGACCCGAGATGATGAGCGGGGTGCGCGCGTCGTCGATCAGCACCGAATCGACCTCATCGACGATGGCGTAGTGGTGCTTGCGCTGCACCAGATCCTTGGGCGACGAGGCCATGTTGTCGCGCAGGTAGTCGAAGCCGTACTCGTTGTTGGTGCCGAAGGTAATGTCGGCCATGTAGGCGCGGCGGCGTGCCTCGGAGTTGGGCTGGTGGCGGTCGATGCAATCGACCGTGAGTCCGTGGAACTGATACATCGGCCCCATCCACTCGGAGTCGCGCCGGGCCAGGTAGTCATTGACCGTGACCATGTGCACGCCTTTGCCCGCCAGGGCGTTCAGGAAGACCGGCAGCGTCGCCACGAGGGTCTTGCCCTCGCCCGTCGCCATTTCGGCGATCTTGCCCTTGTGGAGCACCACGCCGCCGAAGAGCTGCACGTCGTAGTGGATCATGTCCCACTTCACGTC
>JAIEHQ010000024.1 GCA_029065825.1 Alistipes sp. | reverse complement strand
GTTCGGCAGCGGCCTGATCCTGCGCGCCTGGGAGGACCGCACGCTGGGCTTCAACAACTCGATCGTCGGCGGACGCGCGACCTTCAATATCAAGGACATCGTCAGCGGCAAGGTGCTCTACGGACTGCCCCGCTACTACATGATGTATAAGACCACGCAGATCGCCGGTGCCGACCTCTCCGTATCGCTCTCGAACGCCATCGGACTGCACGACCACCAGCTCTCGATCGAAGGCAGCGTCGTGAACCGCCACTTCGACGGCAAGCCGGCCTGGTACGAAGAGATGGAGAAAGTGTTCGAGGTACCGTTCAGCATGCCGCTCAACGTGCTGAGCTACTCGGCCCGCCTGAACTACGAATACAACGGCCTGCTGGCCAAGTTCGAGTATGTCGGCAAGAGCAAGGATGCCTACCTCGTGCCGCGTGACGGAGACTACCTCGACAAGAACGGCAACGCACAGCTGGTCGAGCTGGGCTACAGCGGCGACGGTTTCGCCGTATCGGGTCAGTTCCGCCGCATGCGCTACATGCAGAGCCTGATGTTCCGACCGAACGGCGCCGGTGCCGACGGCATCCTGCCGGGCAACACGATCAACTACATTCCCGCCCTGAGCACGCAGCACACCTACATGCTCGCAGGTCTGGATCCCAATGTGGCGATCTCGGAGGGCGAGATGGCCGGTCAGATCGATGCCTACTACACCTTCAAGCGCGGCACGGCCATCGGCGGCAAGCGCGGCATGAAGATCCACGCCAACTACGCGGTATCCTACTCGCTCAACGGCGCGACGGCCGAGCCGAACAACCACTTCCGCTACCGCGACTTCTCGTTCGACATCGACAAGTCGTGGAACAAGCACCTGCGCACGATCCTCTTCGTCTCGCTGCAGAAGAACGCGCTGCACAACGTCGGCCACTACACCGAGCAGAACGTCTTCGTGCTGGACGTAACCTACAAGTTCACGCCCAAGTTCTCGCTGCGCGCCGACGTGGAGTATCTCTACGCTCCCGGCACCAAAGACAACGAACTGATACATGGCGACTGGGTCGCAGGACTGCTCGAAGCCAACTTCGCCCCGAAGTGGAGCATCTTCGTACAGGACATGTATAACCTCGGCAATCCCGTCGAGAAACTCCACTACTACTCGGCCGGTGTCAGCTTCACCCACTCGTTCGCCCGCATCGCCCTTACTTACGGCCGCAACCGCGAGGGTATGATCTGCTCGGGCGGTGTCTGCCGCATGATGCCCGCCTACACGGGTGCCAACCTGGCTATGACGCTTACTTTCTAACGCATAAATATCAAAAATCAAGAGCATCAAATTATGAAATGGTATTCTAAATTCCTCAGCTGCGCGACCGCATGCGCCGCACTGCTCGCAACCGTCGCACTGCCCGCCTGCAGCGAAAGCGATGAGCCGGGTCCCGCCACCAAGGGACTGACGCTGACCGCCGCCCCGACGACGTTCGTGGCAGGCGAGGGCAGCACCTCCTTCAAGGTAACTTTCGACGGTCAGGACGTAACCTCCGCAGCCGAGATCTCAACCTCGGGCACGAAGGTCGAGAACGCTTCGTGGACGACCTCGACGGCCGGCACCTACAAGTTCACGGCCACCTACGAGGGCAACACCTCGAACGAAGTAACGGTCACGGTCACGGAGAAAAACGAAACGCCCACGACCAAATACTACCGCTACGTACTGCTCAACAAGTTCACGCAGGTAACCTGCACCTACTGCGCCGTTGCCGAGAACAACCTCCGTTCGCTTACCCCCGAAGAGCAGGAGCAGTTCCTCACGATCGCCGTCCACTGCGGCGACCGTCTGACCAGCCTCGAGGGCGGCTCCCTCGGTGCCTCGCTGGGCATCTCGACCTATCCGACCTGGGTCTTCAACATGAAGAAGACGGAGCTTTACACCGGATCGGACGTGCTGGGTGCCAGCGCCCTCCGCAGCAAACTGCTGCTCGCGAACTCGCGCAACCCGGCGCTCTGCGGCATCAAGGCCGAATCGACGGTAGAGGGTGCGACGGCTAAGGTCAAGGCGACCGTCGATTTCCAGAAGGCCGCCAACTTCAGAATCGTCTGCGTGCTGACCGAGAACGGCCTACCCAGAACGAACGGCAGCGAGACGCTGGAGATCTTCGACAACGTGCTGCGCGCTGTCGCAAGCGATTCCGACGGCAACAAGCTCAACCTGTTCACGAACGGCAAACTGGTAGAGGTTGCCGAGACGGGCGAGCAGGAGTTCGAGTTCAGCATCGAGCTGAAAGAGGAGTGGAAGAAGGAGAACTGCGACGTGGTGATCTACGTGCTCCACGAGCAGGCCGTCGATAAGTCCTACCTGATGAACAACGGCGTCGTTTGCCCCCTGGGCGAATCCGTCGATTACCGCTACGCCGAATAATCGGAATACCGGATTAAACGGAAGGAAGCGCATCGTTTGGCGATGCGCTTCTTTCTTTTCGTTCCGGAGCGCCGGAAGCGGGACAAAGCCCCCGCACGCACCGGCAGGCACCCCGTCCGGGCCTTGCGAATCCCGAAATTTGTGACTATCTTGCGGGGCTATGAACGACCAAAGAAAACAACCCGTCATCCGCCTTACCAAAGAGTTCTCGTTCGAGGCGGCTCACGCCCTGGAGGGCTACGACGGCCTCTGCCGCGAGATTCACGGCCACTCCTACCGTCTTTTCGTCACCGTCAAGGGCACGCCCTGCGACGAGGAGACGAATCCCAAATACGGCATGGTGCTCGACTTCGGCGAGCTCAAGCGCATCGTGAACGAACAGATACTCTCCCGCCTCGACCACGCGTTCGTCATGCGGCGTTCGCCCGACACTCTCCGGCTGGCCGAGCAGCTCGCCGGGCGCTTCTCCCGCATCGTGATGACCGACTACCAGCCCACCTGCGAGAACATGCTGGCCGACTTCGCCGCACGGCTCCAGGCACGGCTCCCCGCCCGCGTCGCGCTGCACGCCCTGCGGCTCCATGAAACGGCCACCTCCTACGCCGAGTGGGTGGCCGACGACAACCGATAACGGCCCGGGGAACCCCTCGCGCCGCAAGCACCTGCGATTTACCATGAAGAAATTGTTCCTCGTCGATGCCTACGCATTGATTTTCAAATATTACTACGCCTTTCTGAGCCGCCCGATGCGCAACCGCGCGGGCATGAACACCTCGGTCGTCTTCGGCTTCACGAAATTCCTGCGCGACATCCAGAAGCGCGAGCGCCCCGATCTGCTGGGCGTAGCGTTCGACCCCAAGGGAGGCAGCTTCCGCCGCGAGATATTCCCCGAGTACAAGGCCAACCGGGCCGAGACTCCCGAGGATATCCTGCGCTCGATACCCTATGTCAAGCGCATCGTCGAGGCGATGTGCATCCCCGTGCTGGAGGTCCCGGGCTACGAGGCCGACGACGTGATCGGCACCCTCTCCCGCAAGGGTGCCGAGGCCGGCTACGAGGTATATATGGTCACTCCGGACAAGGACTACGGCCAGCTGGTCGGCGACCGCTGCCGCATCTACAAACAGAAAGGCGACGGCGTGGAGATCATCGACCGGGAGGCGATCCGCCAGAAGTACGGCATCGACGATCCGCAGCTCGTGCGCGACATTCTGGCCCTGTGGGGCGATGCTTCGGACAACATTCCGGGCGTGCCGGGCATCGGCGAGAAGACCGCCTGCCGGCTGGTGCAGGAGTGGGGCACGGTGGAGAACATCCTCGCCAACACAGCGGACATCAAGGGCCGCCAGGGCGAGAAGATCGCGGCCTGGGGCGACAAGCTGCTGCTGGCCAAACGGCTGACGACCATCTGCCTGGACGTGCCCATCGAGTTCCGCGAAGAGGAACTCACGGTCTGCGCGCCGAAGATCGACCAGCTGCGCGCCCTCTTCGCCGAGCTGGAGTTCCGCATGTTCCAGGACGATCTGGGGAACGTCGCCCCTCCCGAACCGCTGCCCGACGGACCCCGCCAGGAGGCCCAGACCCAGCTGGCGGAGGTCGCCCGCGCCAAATCGGCGGCGGCCCGCAAGGCCGCACTGGCGGGTCAGGGCGACCTGTTCGCCTCCGCCCCCCAAACACCCCCTGCGACCGAGGAGAGCGCTCCGCAGGCTACGTCTTCCGATGCCGGCGGCGACGCTCCGTCCGAGCCGGCAACGGCCCAGACGACGCCCCACACCTATACGATCGTGCGCAGCACCGCCGAACTGAAGGAGCTGCTGCCGCTCCTGGCCGGCAGCCCCGAATTCTGCTTCGACACCGAGACCACGGGCTTCGACACCTTCAACGACCGCATCGTGGGCCTCTCGCTCGCCGTGCGCCCCCACGAGGCGTGGTACATCCCCTTCGACGAGACGAACACGGCCGAATACGCCGCCCTGCTGCGGCCGCTCTTCGCCGACGAGCGCATCGCCAAGATCGGCCAGAACATCAAGTTCGACCTGATGGTCCTCGCCCGCATCGGCGTGGAGGTGCGCGGACGGCTCTACGACACGATGATCCTCCACTACCTGCTCGACCCCGAGTCGCGTCACAATATGGACGCGCTGGCGCTGCGCTACCTCGACTACCGCCCCATCCCGATCGAGACGCTCATCGGCCGGGGCGCCCGCCAGCTGACGATGGATCTGATCTCCCTCGACCGCGTGGCCGAATACGCGGCGGAGGATGCCGACGTGACGCTGCGGCTCAAGCAGGTTCTCTGGCCGATGGTCGAGGAGCTGGGGCTCGGCAAGCTCTACCTCGAGATCGAAGAGCCGATGATCGGCGTGCTCGCCGAAATCGAGACGGCCGGCGTACGCATCGACACCGGGGCGCTGGCCGAATACGCCGTCGAGCTGAACGACACGCTCCGGCACCTGGAGGCCGAAGTGCGCCGCCTGGCCGACGAACCGACGCTCAACATCAACTCGACCCGCCAGCTGGGCGAGGTCCTTTTCGGCAAGCTGCGCATCGCCGAGAAGCCCAAAATGACCAAAACCCGCCAGTTCTCGACCGAAGAGGAGTACCTTCAGACCTTCGCGCCGCGCCATGAGATCGTGCGCCGCATCCTCGAATACCGGGGCGTGAAGAAGCTACTCTCGACCTATGTCGAGGCGCTCCCGCTGCTGGTCAATCCCACGACGGGGAAGATCCACACCTCCTTCAATCAGGCCGTTACCGCCACCGGGCGACTCTCCTCGACCAACCCGAACCTGCAAAATATCCCCGTGCGCGACGAACTGGGCCGCCGCATACGGCGGGCCTTCATCCCCTCCGACGACGAACACCTGCTCCTCTCGGCCGACTACAGCCAGGTGGAGCTGCGCCTGATGGCCCACCTGAGCGGGGACGAAGCGCTGATCGCCGCCTTCGAGCACGACGAGGACGTTCATGCCGCAACGGCCGCCCGCCTCTTCGGCAAGGAGATCGACGCGATCGATGCCGACGAGCGGCGCAAGGCCAAGACCGCCAACTTCGGCATCATCTACGGCATCTCCTCCTTCGGGCTGAGCCAGCGGCTCGACATCCCCCGCAAGGAGGCCAAGGAGCTTATCGACGGCTACTTCGCCTCCTACCCCAAGGTCAAGGAGTACATGGACCGGGTGGTCGCTCAGGCCAAGAGCGACGGCTACGTGGCGACGATCTTCGGCCGCCGCCGCTACCTGAACGACATCGCCTCGCGCAATGCCGTCGCCCGCGGACTGGCCGAACGCAACGCCGTGAACGCTCCGATCCAGGGCAGCGCGGCCGACATCATGAAGCTGGCGATGATCCGCGTGAGCCGCCGCTTCCGCGAGGAGGGCATCCGCTCGAAGGTAATCCTCCAGGTCCACGACGAACTGGTGGTCGATATGCTCCGCTCGGAGCAGGAGCGCGTGGTGGCCATCGTCCGGGAGTCGATGGAGTCGGCCGCCTCACTGCGCGTACGGCTGTCGGTCGATTGCGGCATCGGCGAAAACTGGCTCGAAGCCCACTGACGCGCCCGACCTCCCAAAAGCCGGTAGAAACCGACGGCCGCATGTCGTTGTTCGACATGCGGCCGTCGCATTATATGAAGTCTTGGGGTTCTTTACCAAGCGGGTATCGCGCAGGACAGCACAGCAGCTCGGTTCGCAGATCAGCAATGGCCTGAAGCGGCACGCCGCTGCAACTCGCTGGCAGACAAAAGAAAAGAGGATTGATTTTTCAATCCTCTTTTTGAGCGGAAAACGAGACTCGAACTCGCGACCCCAACCTTGGCAAGGTTGTGCTCTACCAACTGAGCTATTTCCGC
>JAIEHQ010000023.1 GCA_029065825.1 Alistipes sp. | reverse complement strand
GGGAATATATCGTCGAGCAGACGGTGCGCATGTTTATCGCGGAGGGGGCCAAGTCCGTGCGGATGGACGATATCGCATCGCGTCTGTCGGTCTCCAAGCGTACGCTGTACGAACTCTTCGGCGACAAGGAGAACCTGTTGTTCGAGGCGATGCGCTTTCTGAGCGAGGAGATCGACGCACGCCACCGGCAGCTTTGCGCGCATGCGCACGATATTCTGGAGGAGATCTTTCTGGTGCTCGAAGATACGATGCTTGTCTCGGGCGAGATGTATCACGTCATGGCGAGTCTCCGCAAGTTCTATCCGGCGATCTGGAACCGTCTGGAGGAGGCCAACCGGGAACATCACCGCTGCAAGCTGCGGGAGCGGCTCGAGCAGGGAATCGCCGACGGTCTGTTCCGCGACGATTTCGATGTCGATCTGGCCATCTCGATGCTCTACTACATGGCGACGGCGCTGATGACCCGCTCGGAGATGATGATCCCCGAGGGGATGAGCAGTTCGCAGGCCTTCATACAGCTTCTGGTCTGCTTCTTCCGGGGGATCGCCACCCCGAGGGGGGGGGAGCTGATAGCGACCTATGCCGCCCGTTACCGGTAGTGCCGGCATCGGGGCGATGCGCCCGGGGCCGCACGAAGCGGCGGCCGGGCGGGGAGGGAAAATGGTTTTAAAGGAAGAAACGAATCAATGATAAGAATATGAAAAGACTGTTTTTTACGGTGTGTCTGCTCGCTGCGGGGCTTTTCGGCGCGCGGGCCCAGATGACCCTCACGCTCGATGAGGCGCTGCGGATCGCGCTGAGCGAGAACCCGACCATCCGGGTGGCCGATCTGGAGGTGGAGCGCTACGATTATGTGAAACGTCAGACGTGGGGCAACCTGCTGCCGCAGCTCTCGCTCGACGGGACCTACACCCGCTCGATCGTCAAGCAGGAGATGGCCAAGGGCCTTTCGTTCGGTGCGGACAACACGCTGACGGCGACCGGGACGATCTCCCTGCCGCTGTTCGCGCCGACGATCTATCGGACCCTCAAGATGAATCGCCGACAGGCCGAAGCGGCCGTCGAGGCGGCGCGCGCCTCGCGCATCGACCTGGCCGCCGAGGTCAAGAAGGCTTTCTACAACATTCTGCTGGCCGAGCAGTCGCTCGAGGTGCTGCGCGAGTCGCAGGCTACCGTGCAGCGCACGGTCGATGACACGCGCGTGCAGTACGAGAACGGTCTGGCTTCGGAGTACGACCTGCTGACGGCCGAGGTGCAGCTGAGCAACCTCAATCCGACGATCCTGCAGACCGAGAATTCGATCGCGCTGGCCAAGCTGATGCTCAAGATGTACCTCTCGGTGCCGGAAGAGGTGGAGATCGAGGTGTCGGGACGTTTGGACGACCTGCGCGATCGGGTTCTCGCCGGCGGGGAGAGCTTTTCGACCGATCTGTCCGACAACTCGCAGCTGCGCTCGCTCGACATTCAGGCCGAGGTGCTGGCCATGCAGCTCAAGACCGTCAATGCCGGCCGCATGCCGACCGTCGCCGCCTTCGGCAATGCGACCATCACGGGCAACGACATGTCCCGCCTGAGCTTCGGCGACATGATGGGCGGCACGGCGGGTACGGCGCCCGCCTCGTCGAGCTTCTGGTGGCAGCACCCGATCTCGGCGGGCATTCAGGTTTCGATCCCGATCTTCTCGGGACTTACCAAATCGAGTCAGGCGCGCTCGATCCGCAACCAGATCAGGCAGCTCGACCTGCAGCGCGAGTATGCCCGCGAGGGGGTGCGCGTCGAGCTGGAGGCGGCCATCAACAACCTGATGACGGCCCGCGAGACGATGTTCGCCCAGGAGCGTACGGTGGCTCAGGCCGACAAGGCCTACTCGATTTCGGACACGCGCTATCGTGCCGGAGCGGGTACGATCCTCGAACTCAACTCGGCGCAGCTGGCCATGACGCAGGCCCACCTGAGCTTCTCGCAGGCCATCTACGACTATCTGGCGGCCCAGGCCGAGTACGACCGGATCGTCGGACGCACGGAGTAGGAGAGACAAATGAAAAATCGAAAAACAAAAGATACCATGAAGAGAAAATTGATCGTATTGTTTGCCGCGGCGGCTGTCGCGGCGGGCTGCTCGGGCAAGAAGAGCGTCGCGACGACGGAGGTTGCCCCGGAGCGGGTGCTCACGAAGACCGAGGAGGCCGTGGCGCGTCAGGTGGAGCTGACCGAGGAGTTTACCTCCGAGATCCAGGCCTGGAAGGAGAACGACATTACCCCGGCGGCATCGGGCGTGCATATCGACCGCATTCTGGTCGATGTCGGCTCGCGGGTGCGCCAGGGCGAGCTGCTGCTGACGCTCGATCCGACGCAGTACAACCAGCTGCGCGTGCAGTTGCAGACCCTCGAAAACGACTACAACCGGCTGCTGCCCGTCTATGAGGCGGGAGGCATCTCGCAGCAGCAGATCGAGCAGGCCAAGGCCCAGCTCGACGTGCAGCGCGAGGCGGTGGACAACCTCTACCGCAACATTCGGGTGCTCTCGCCCCTGACGGGCGTGGTGACCGCCCGCCAGGGCGAGCCGGGCGATCTGTTCATGAACCAGCCCGTGCTGCACATCATGCAGATCGACCAGCTGAAGGTCATCGTCCACATTCCGGAGCAGTATTTCCGCCAGGTGCGGGTCGATATGCCCGTCGAGCTGCGGGTGGAGCTTTTCCCCGACCGCCGCTTCGAAGGCTTCGTCTCGCGCATCCATCCGGCGCTCGATCCCGCGACGCGCACCTTTACCGTCGAGATCCGCGTGCCCAACCGCGACGAGGCGCTGCGCCCGGGCATGTACGCCCGCACGATCTTCGACATGGGTTCGAAGCCCGGCGTGCTGGTGCCAGACGTGGCGGTGCTCAAGCAGGTCGGCTCCTCGGAGCGCTACCTCTATGTCGTGCGCGACGGCGTGGCCGAGCGCCGCTCGATTGAGGTGGGCCGTCAGGTGGGCGACCGCATCGACATTCTCTCGGGCGTGGAGCCCGGCGAGCAGGTAGCCGTCACGGCGCTCTCGAAGCTGAGCGACGGCGCAGCGGTCGAAGTGAAAAACAATTAACCGGAAAAAAGCATGAAAATTTACGAAACAGCGGTGCGAAAACCGATCTCGACGATCCTGCTCTTCGTGGGACTCATCGTCTTCGGACTCTTTTCGCTGGCCAATCTCGCCGTCGATCAGTTTCCCGACATCGAGATCCCCCAGATCAGCGTCATCACGACCTATCCGGGTGCCAATGCGGCCAATATAGAGACCAACGTGACCCGCCTGCTGGAGGACAACCTCAATACGGTCAGCAACCTGAAGAAGCTGACCTCCAAATCGCAGGACAACGTCTCGATGATTACCGTCGAATTCGAGTACGGCTCCGACCTGACCGAAGGGGCCAACGAGATCCGCGATGCGGTCAGCCGCGTGCAGTCGCAGCTGCCCGACGAGGTGGACTATCCGACGATCTTCAAGTTCTCGACCTCGATGATTCCCGTGATGATGCTCGCCGTCACGGCCGACGAGAGCTATCCGGCGATCAACAAGATTCTCGACGACAAGCTGGTCAATGTGCTCAACCGGGTGGACGGCGTGGGTGCCGTGACCGTGATGGGTGCGCCCGAGCGCGAAGTGCAGGTCAATATCGACCCGCAGAAGCTCAAGGCCTACAACCTGACCGTCGAGCAGCTCGGAGGCATCATCGCCGCGGAGAACGTCAATATCCCGAGCGGCACGATCGACATCGGCAACAACACTTTCAACATCAAGGCCGACGGCGAGTTCAAGGATTCGGAGATCGACCTGCGCAAGGTGGTGGTCTCGAACGCCGGCGGGCGGACGATCATGCTTTCCGACATCGCTCAGATCCGCGACACGCTCGAAAAATCGACGATGGACGAGCGCGTGAACGGCGAGCTGGGCGTGCGCGTGATGATCCAGAAACAGTCGGGGTCCAACACCGTCAATATCGTCAAGAAGATCCAGCGGATGCTGCCCGATATTCAGAAATCGCTGCCCAAGGACGTGAAGATGCAGCTGATCTTCGAGGCCTCGCAGGAGATTACCGATGCCATCGGTTCGCTCTCGGAGACGGTCATGTACGCCTTCATCTTCGTGGTGCTCGTCGTGATGATCTTCCTCGGGCGCTGGAGGGCGACCTTCATCATCTGCATGACGATCCCCGTGTCGCTGATCTGTTCGTTCATCTACCTCTTCGCGACGGGATCGACGCTCAACATCATTTCGCTCTCGTCGCTATCGATCGCCATCGGTATGGTGGTCGATGACGCGATCGTGGTGCTGGAGAACATTACCACCCATATCGAGAAGGGATCGAACCCGAAGGAGGCGGCCATCTACGCGACCAACGAGGTGTGGCTGTCGGTCATCGCCACCACGCTGGTGGTGGTCGCCGTGTTCCTCCCGCTGACGATGGTGCCGGGCATGATGGGCATCATGTTCCGCGAGCTGGGCTGGATCGTCTCGATCGTGGTGTGCGTCTCGACGACGGCGGCCATCACGCTGACTCCGATGATGTCTGCCTACATGCTCAAGATCGACGGCGGCGAGCACGACTACAAGGGCATCGGCATCGTTTACAAGCCGATCGACCGGGCGCTCGCCTGGCTCGACGAGGTGTATGCGCGGATGCTGCGCTGGGTGGTCGGCCATCGCCGCATTACCTTCTTCGGCACCATGTCGATCTTCCTGGTATCGCTGCTGCTGCTCTCGCGCGTTCCCACCGAGTTCTTCCCGCCTTCGGACAACGGCCGCATCTCGGCTACCGTGAAGCTGGAGCAGAACCTCTCGGTCGAATATACGGCGCGCGTGGCCCGCGAGATCGACAGCATCATCTACGAGCGCTTCCCCGAGATCGAGCTGGTGTCGGCCTCGTCGGGTGCCAGCTCGTCGGACAACGCCTTCGCGGCGATGCAGACCACCGGTTCGCACATCATCAACTACAACATGCGTCTGCCGCGTTCGACCGAGCGCGAGCGCTCGATCTACGAGATCTCGGACCTGCTGCGTCTGGAGCTGGACCGGATTCCCGAGGTGCGCGAATATTCGGTCACGCCGGGCGGACAGAACGGAAGCATGAGCGGTGCGAGCACCGTCGATATCAAGGTCTTCGGCTTCGATATGGAGGTCAC
The DNA here is from genome assembly GCA_029065825.1 of Alistipes sp. Classification (GTDB taxonomy): domain Bacteria; phylum Bacteroidota; class Bacteroidia; order Bacteroidales; family Rikenellaceae; genus Alistipes. Next base: position 1,082 of record JAIEHQ010000023.1, on the reverse strand, counting down.
GAACCGGGTGGCGCACGACCTGTTGGAGCAGATGGCCCGAATCCCGGGCGTGCGCGACGTGCAGCTCTCGCGCGATGAGCTGCGTCCCGAGCTGAACGTGGTCTTCGACCGCGACAAGCTCTCCTACTACGGCATGAACAGCGCGACGGCATCGCAGGCGGTGCGCAACCGCATCGACGGTCTGGTCGCCTCGAAGTACCGCGAGGACGGCGATGAGTACGACATCGTGGTGCGCTACGGCGAGCCGTTCCGCACCTCGGTCGAGGATGTCGAGGAGATCACGCTTTACAGCGCGGCGGGACGGCCCGTGCGCCTGAGCGAGGTCGGCACCGTCGTCGAGGAGTATGCCGCGCCGATGATCGAGCGCGAGAACCGCCAGCGCGTCATCAGCGTCAAGTCGTCGCTGGGTGCCGGTGTGGCCCTGGGCGAGGTGCTGCCCGAGGTGCGCCGCCTGATCGAGGAGTATCCCGCGCCGGACGGCGTGGCGCTCGACGTGGGCGGTACGGTCGAGGATCAGGGCGATGCCTTCTCCGACATCGGCATGCTGGGGCTGCTGATCCTGATTCTGGTCTATATCGTCATGGCCACGCAGTTCGAGTCGCTCAAGTTCCCCTTCATCATCATGTTTACCATTCCGTTCGCCTTCACGGGTGTCTTCCTGGCGCTCTGGATAACCCACACGCCGCTCTCGATCATCGCACTGATCGGCGCGATCATGCTGGTGGGCATCGTGACCAAGAACGGTATCGTGATGGTCGATTACATGAACCTGCTCATCGAGCGCGGCGCCGGGGTCTTCGAGGCGGTGATCGCCGGCGGCAAGAGCCGTCTGCGTCCGGTGCTGATGACCTCCTTCACGACGATTCTCGGCATGGTGCCGCTGGCCATCGGGTCGGGTGCCGGCTCCGAGACCTGGCAGCCGATGGGTATCGCCGTGATCGGCGGCCTGACCTGCTCGACGCTGCTGACCCTCTTCATCGTGCCGGTGCTCTACTCGATCTTCATGAACCGCCACCAGCGCACCGAGCAGGAGAAGATGGTCAATCCCGATGGAAAACAGATAAACATATAAGCGAGATGAA
>JAIEHQ010000022.1 GCA_029065825.1 Alistipes sp. | reverse complement strand
GGATTACATGATGAAACAGATCGAAAAAATCGCGGCGGCAGAGAATTTCGGAGCCGTCAATGTCGGAAAACTGAGTGAGCTGAACGGGTATGTATTGGAGCTTGGCCCGGAAGTGAAGATTCCCGGAAAGGTATTCGGCGGGACCGCCGTCGGTGCCACAGGCGGCGAATTTTCCTTCCAGAGTTTCGCCCCCGGCTCGGAAACGGGCTTTCTCCACACCCACAAGAACCACGAGGAGCTTTATTTCTTTCTTGCAGGCGAAGGAGAGTTCCAGATCGACGGCGATATCATTCCCCTGCGGGAGGGGAGTGTGGTGCGCGTGGCTCCCGCCGGACGGCGCTCCGTGCGCAACACCGGCAGCGCTCCGCTGGTAATGCTCTGCGTACAGTATCACGGCGGAACGTTCTCCGAAGCGGATGCCGCCGACGGAGAGATCCTCGCCGAACCGGTTGTGTGGTAGGCATGATTCGCGTGTGCCGGCGGCCGACTGAAACAAAAATCCCTTGCCCGCATGAAATTGCAAGCAAGGGATTTTCGCTTCACGGGAGAGCAGAGGGTTTGCCGTCCGCAGTGCCTTTTAACGGCGCGGCGGAGGGAATCCGCCCGGACCGAACCGTTGGGTGTTGCCCCGGTTCATGCCGCCCGCCCCGGAGCGCTGTTCCGCTCCGTCGTAGTCCTTGATGTTCTTCGACCCTTTCTTCCCGAAGAAGCGCAGGTTGTAAACGAACTGCACGCAGTAGTAGCGGCCGATGACGCTGTTCCACGAATTTTGCGTCCAGCCCGAACCGGTCGTGCGGACGAATGCCGTATTCTGGTTGAAGATGTCGTTCACGCCGATGTTGATCTCGCCGAGCTGGTTGCGGAAGATCTTCTTGCCGACGAAAACATTGCAAAGCAGGTAGTCGTCGTTGTAGTCGTTCGTGAATCCGACATACTGAATGTAGGAGGCACTGCCCGAGAGGGAGAATCCGCGTCCGAAGACGAATTTGAAGCTGGCCGATGCCTGGTGGTTGAAGTAGCGGTTCTTGCCGTTGGCCGCCGACAGCGAATTGACCGCTTCGTTGTAGCTGCCGTCCCACGACAGCGTGAAGTCGATCCGCTCCGAGATGTTGCTGCCCAGTACGATTCCGGCATCGTATCCCAGGTTGCCCGTGTTGTTGCGCTTCCCGTCGATCAGGCTCGGCACCAGCGAATAACTTACCCCGGCCCTGAGATTGAGGTTGCTCTTGAGCCAGTTGATGGGGAATCCGTAGCTGATGCGGCTCCGCAGATTCCAGTAACCGTCCATATTGACCGGCTCGGTATATTGCAGCGGACGATAGACCGTATCGTCGATTTCGAGCGTCGGGCGGAAGCGGGTGCTGCTTGCCAGATAGTTCTGCGTCGTCGTCGCCCACAGCATCAGCATGAAGGTGCTTCCCCGCTCGACATCGGAATGAGCGTAGTAGAGACTCATGTTGTGGCTGTACGAGGGCCGCAGGTCGGGATTTCCTTTGGTAATGTATTGGGCATTCGAAAGATCATAGACGTTCTGGAGCTGCGTGATGCCGGGGTTGTCCGTATAGGAGCGCAGGAATATGCGCAGCATGTTCTCGCGGTCGATGTTGAACTGCCCCCGCATGAAATAGGTCACGTTGTTGTAGGCGTGGCGGATCTCTTCCGAGCCGGTGCGAATGACCTGGCCCGAAAGACTCGAACGCTGGTAATAGACATTGGCCGAAAAGGAGTTGCGCTCCTTGGTGTAGTTGAATCCCGGACCCAGCGAGTGGATCGTGTAGCCGCTTCTGTAGGCATTCGAGAGCTGTGGATCGGGCAGCAGTCCCGTCGTGGAGAAGTCGGCGCCGGTAGTGTAGGCATCACGGTCGCTCTGCTGGTAGTTGTACGAGGCGCGGTAGCCCAGACTCAGCTGCGCATGTTTCGAGACGGGTTCGGTGTAGGTCACGCGGCCGTTGATCCGATAGCGGTAGGAGGGGTTGAGAATCCGCTGGTAGATGAGCCGTTCGAGCTGCGCGTCTTCGGGCCGGGACTCTTCGCCCGTAACGGGGTCGATGTCCGGATAGGGGAGGTAGGCCTCCGCATCGTTGGAATAGGTGTTGCGCTTCTGCTGCGAATCGTAGTAGTTGAAGAAGCCGTCGATGGTCAGCGTGCGGCCCGGTTTTCCCAGACGCACGCGGTAGATCGCCTCGGTATTGACCGAATAGCCGTGCCGGAAGGCATCTTCGAAGTTGTCGATCACGCTGTACCCGCTTTCGCCGAACTGACGGCCGTAGCTGGTGGCGAACGGGTCGTTCGACTGAAAGCTCACGCCGGGACGGATCATCAGCGACTGATTGTCCGATATTTTCCATTCGATGCGGGCATTCAGCCGGTTGTTGAAGTTCATCGTGCGGGAATAATCGCTCTGGTAGAGCGTATCGACCGGCGCAGGATCCTCGTACCAGCGTTCGGTGCGGGAGCGGTTGATCGTGCGCGTGCCGTTGAAGAAGTAGCTCCCCTGAAACGAGACCTGATCGTTGCGTCCCCAGGTGTCCGAATAGTTCAGCCCGACGGCATTGACCGAAGCCACGCCGTTCTGGTGCCGCACCATGTATTCGCCCACGCCGCGTCCGAACCCGCCGTGCCCCCCGGCCGGGGAGCTGCCGGTAACGCCCAGAATGTCCTCGAACGAGAAGTTCTGCTGGTTCACGTTGTTGAACAGACCGATGAGCGACAGGCGGCTCGATCCGCTGAAGAAGTTCACGTTGCCGCCGACCATGTATTTGTTGCGCGCCTCGGTCTGCGTGTCGGCATCGTATCCGTATCCGGCATAGACCTTGCCGAACTGCCCCTGACGCATGTTTTCGTGCGTGACGATGTTGATCGCCTTGTAGCTTTCGCCGTCGTCCATGCCCGAGAATTCGGCCTGGTCGCTCAGTTTGTTGTAGATCTCGATGCGATCGACCGACTGCGCCGGCAGCGATTTGATCGCCGAGGTAACGTCCTCGCCGAAAAACTCCTTGCCATCGACGAAGATCTTCTTGATCGACTCACCCTGAGCCTCGACCTCTCCGCCGCTTACCGTGATGCCGGGCATTTTCTTCAGCAGCCCCTCCACGTCGGCATCGGCCGCGACCTTGAAGGCACCGGCGTTGTAGCTCACCGTGTCGCCCTTCTGCGAGGTCCGTATGGCCTGTACCTGCTTCACGACGGTCTCGAGCGCCACACTGGTCTCTTCCAGCGCTATTTTGCCGATGTCTTCCGCCGGCCGCGTCACACGTATCTCGCGTTCGGCCGGCGCATAACCCATGAACGTAGCCACGAGGGTATATTCGCCGTAGGGCAGGTCGGCTATGCGCAACGCGCCTCCGTATCCGGAGGTGTGGTATTTCTTGCTGTCGGGTGCCGATTTGGGGGCTATCTCCACCACAGCCCCGGGAATGGTCTCTCCCGTATTGGCATCGATTACCACGGCACTGACCGTACCGCTTTGGGCCCATGCCCGCTGGGCACCGGCCAGAAACAATATCATCAATATGCAGATCGTTCGCAACATTTCCTAATCTCTTGACTTTTTAAAGACGAGCAAAATCCGCGCCTGCCTCCGAGGGAATGCCGTCCATAGTTTTCAACGGACAGATGCGCCGGTTTATTTTCCGGAATATCCGGCGGCAGGCATCGTTATCCGTTCGGGGACCAAAGATCCGGTTTATTCCGGGATTGCGGAATCCCCATTTCGCGGGAAAATGCGGAGGCCGTTCCCGTTTTATCAGGGAGGCGCTTCGCATTTTCCGCAGGGGAGAGGCTTCTTCGGGTCCGGCGGCGGCACACCGGGAAGCCTGACGGGCAAAGAGAGCGGCTATCGCTCCTCCTCCATGAACCACGAGGCGTAGAGCTGGTAGTCGCGGGCCGTGCGGCGCACGATCTCCTCCCGTTGTTCGGGCGTTACCTCCTTGACCTTTTTGGCCGGAATGCCCGCATAGACCGAATTAGGCTCCAGCCGGCTGTTCGAGAGCACCAGCGCGTTGGCCGCGATGATGCAGCCCGAGGCCACCACGGCGTTATCCAGAATGGTCGCCCCCATGCCTATGAGGCAGTTGTCTTCGATTATCGCTCCGTGAATCACGGCGTTGTGTCCCACCGACACGTCGCTGCCTATGTGGGTCTGCGAGGGATGCTTCGATCCGTCGTAGAGGGTGTGGATGACCACGCCGTCCTGAATGTTGGTCCGGTCGCCGATCGTGATCTGGTTCACATCGCCGCGCAGCACGGCGTTGTACCAGATCGAGCAGTCGCGACCGACGGTCACGTCGCCCAGCAGAACGGCCGTTTCGGCCAAAAAAGTGTTTTCGCCCACTTGCGGGAGATGCCCCCGCACTTTGCGGATAATTGCCATTGCTTTACAGTATTTCTTTGTAGTTGGTTTCGTATTCCGTAACGAGTTCTCCGCGTCGCGCCAGGAAGCGGTGATGCCCCGGCCGGCAGATCGCCGAATCGGGCAGCGAGCCGATCGGCTGGCCGTCCCACTCGAAGACCTCGTCGCCCGCAGCCAGCCCCGCGGGTGCGCATCCGGCGTAGAGTCCCGTCACGACGTACCCTTCGCCGACATCCGTCCGGTCGATCATCACGAACCCCGGAGAACGGAGCGCAAACGGTTCGGCGAACCTCTCTGCAGGCCGCACCCACAGTGCCGCCGTCTCCGCGCGGAAATCCACCGCGAAATCGAACCGTTCCAGTATGCCGTTGCCCACGATTCCGCAATCCGCCTCCTTACTGGCCAGAAATCCCGTACCGTTGCGCGAGACCTCCACCACGACATCGCGGAGCGTATATTCCCCGAGCGCCACCTCCGCCGCCCGGCACACGTACGATTCCGCCCGGCCGCCGACACCGCCCGACGCGGTCTCGTAGGGGAGCTTCATCCCCTCCATTAGCTCCAGCCCGGCCTTGTCGGCCGCCGCCGTAGCGACGATCGCAGCGAGTCCGCAGCCCGTATCGAGCAGGAAATCGCCCTCCACCGTATGCCCGGCATCGAAGCGGATTCGCATCGGAAAATAGATGCGGCAGCCCTCCTTGCGCGCCGGAATGCGCCGGTAACCCGCCGCCGCAAGCGTATCGGGCGAAACGGCACGCATCGATCCGCGGCGATAGTCGAAGGCGACGCACCGACCGTCGAGAAACTGCTGTCCGAAGATGCCGTCGATTTTGCGTCCCAGGATCTTCTTCAGGTCGTGAATTACCGGCATGGAACTCTGCCACCGCAGCGTATCGATGCCGAAAGCGAGCGAATCGAGCAGCATGCGTGCGACTTCGGCCTGCTGTCCGGCCCCTCGCATGACGGCACATCCGATCCGCATTCCGTCGAACGCGCCGGCATGCCGTTCGAACCAGAGCGAGTCGAGTGAAAGCTGGACGGCCCCCGTATCGAAAACGAGTCGTGCCGGAAGCGAATCGGCCACCAGCGCATCGAAATAGAGGTGGGAATCGTAATCGAAAGCTATCGCCCCCGGGGGCAGCGGTTCGGAGACGGAGGAAGTCCCGGCGGCAGGGCGCTCCGCCCCGCCGCAAGCAGTCAGCAGGACGCACGCAACTGCCGCACTCACGATCGACAGCCTCATTTCAAATCATTTTTTGCATTCTGCCTCTCTTCTGCCTTGGCCTGCTGCCACAACTCCTCCATGCGCTCCGGCGAGAGTTCGTGCAGGGCGTGGCCCCGGCGTTCGGCCTCCCGCTCCATACAGCCGAAGCGGCGGATGAATTTGCGGTTGGTGCGTTCGAGCGCCGTTTCGGGATCGACTCCGTAGAGCCGGCAGGCATTGACCAACGCGAAGAGCAGGTCGCCGAACTCCTCTTCGAGCGCCTCCTTATTGCCGGAAGCCATCTCCGTTTCAACCTCTGCGGTCTCCTCCTTCACTTTGGCCCAGACATCCTCCTTTTTCTCCCAGTCGAATCCCGTCGATGCCGCTTTCTCGCTGATGCGAAACGCTTTGACCAGTGCAGGCAGGCTTACCGGCACACCGCCGAGCGTTCCGCTGCGGCGGTTTTTCTTGCGCAGCTTGAGCGCCTCCCAGTTGGCCTTGACCTCCTCGGGGGTCGAGGCGTGCACGTCGCCGTAAATATGGGGATGGCGATAGACCAACTTGTCGCATAGCGCCTCCACCACGTCGGCGTAGTCGAATGCTCCCGCCTCGGCTCCCAGCTTGGCATAGAAGACCACGTGCAGCAGCAGATCGCCCGCCTCCTCGCGGATTCCCTCCAGATCGCCGTTGAGAATGGCATCGGCCAGCTCGTAGGTCTCCTCGATGGTGTTGCTGCGCAGCGTCTCAAAGGTCTGTTTCCGGTCCCAGGGGCACTGCTCGCGCAGCGTATCGAGGATCCCGAGCAGCCGTTCGGTCGCCTCCAAACTGTTCCGTTTCATATACTCCTCATTCTTTATGTTCTTTATGCACGCACCTGGGCACCCGCCTTGCGTTCGAACTGCGCGGTCAGGTTGGCCATGACGCGCTCGATGGTCTTGTCGTTGAGCGTTTGGTTCTTGTCCTCCAGCACGAAGCTCAGCGCATAGGACTTCTTGCCCTCCGGCAGCTTGTCGCCTTCATAGACATCGAACAGCGACACGCTCTTGAGCAGCTTGCGCTCGGTGGCGAAAGCGATATCGCGCAGGGTCGAGAAAGCGACCTCGCGGTCGATCAGCAGCGCCAGATCGCGCCGCACCTCGGGGAAGCGCGAAAGTTCGCGCACGGCGATCTTCTGCTTGCGGGTCGATTTGATCAGTGCGTCGAAGTCCATCTCCAGGAAGAAGACCTCCTGCTTGATGTCGAACCTGCGGAGCAGCTTCGGCGCGACCGAACCGATCTGCAGCAGCTCCTTGCCTTTGGCTCCGGGCAGCGAGAGGCTCAGCCCGTCGCCGAACAGATCGTTGCGCAGGCTCTCCGCCGCGAGGGTGTAAATGTCGATGCCGAAGCGGCGCAGCAGCTTCTCGGCGATCGCCCGCAGCGTGAAGAAGGAGGAGGCTCCCGCCTTCCGGTTCCACGAAGGGGCGCTCTCGGCACCCGTCACGGCGATGGCCAGACGGTACTGTTCGGTATAGGGCTTCAGTGCGTCGCCTCCTTCCGCAGCAACGGCGGCTTCGGCATCGTAGAAGTAACAGTTGCCCAGTTCGTAGAGTTTCAGATCGCCGTTGCGGTGGTTTATATTGAGCTGCACGGCTTCGAGCGTGTGGAACAGCAGCGTCTGGCGCAGCACGTTCAGATCGGAGCTGAGCGGGTTGAGAATCTTCACGCACCGCTCCGCCTTGTATGCCTCGCATTGATCGTAGTAGGTCGATTTGGTCAGCGAGTTGGACATGATCTCCGTGAACCCGTTGTCGGTCAGGAAGTCGGCCGCGAGGTTCGCGAGCCGGTTCTTGTCGGGCTTGGGAACATAGGAGAGCGTCGAATTGACATGGGTCGGGACGGGGACGTTGTTGTAGCCGTAGATGCGCAGGATCTCCTCGGCCAGGTCCGCTTCCCGGGTTACATCGACCCGATAGGGCGGCACCGCCACGCTCCATACGGAGCCGTTTTCCGCGCAGATCTTCACTTCGAGCGCTTCGAGGATGCGGCGCACCGTCTCATGCGGCAGCTCCACGCCGATGAGCCGGTTGATGCGGTCGAGGTCGATCTCGAACCGGAAATCCTCGACGGGGACGGGATATATGTCCGTCACTTCGCCGCAGATACGTCCTCCCGCCAGCTCCTGCATGAGCAGGGCGGCCCGCTTGAGGGCATATACCTGCAGGTTGGGATCGATTCCCCGCTCGTAGCGGAACGAAGCGTCGGTGTTGAGTCCGAAGCGTTTGGCCGTTTTCCGCACCCAGACGGGATTGAAGTAGGCGCTCTCGATGAATACATCGCAGGTAGTCTCGCCGATGCCCGAATCCAGGCCGCCGAATACGCCGGCGATACACATCGGCTTCTCGGCCGAACAGATCATCAGATCGTGCTCGGTCAGGCGGCGTTCCACGCCGTCCAGCGTGACGAAAGGAGTGCCCTCCGCGCAGGTGCGCACCACGATCTGCCCTCCGTCGATCTTCGCAGCGTCGAAAGCATGCAGCGGCTGTCCCAGTTCGAAGAGCACGAAGTTGGTAATGTCCACCAGATTGTTCTTGGGGTTGATGCCCACCGCACGCAGGCAGTTCTGCATCCATTCGGGCGAGGGGGCGATCCTACAGCCCCGGACGCTGATTCCGGCATAGCGGGGGGCCGCCTCGGTGTTCTCGACCCGAACCCGAATCGGCTGCGGGTCGGCTTCGGAGGCGAAGCCGCTCACGTCGGGCAGCACCAGCTCGGCGGCACGCCCCTGACTCTTCAGGTAGGCCGCCAGGTCGCGGGCGACACCCAGGTGCGATGCTGCGTCGATGCGGTTGGGGGTCAGCCCGATACCGATCACGTAGTCGTCCTCCAGCTTCAGGTACTCCTTGGCCGGCATACCGACCTGCGCTTCCTCCGGCAGCTCCATGATGCCTTCGTGCGAGGAGCCGATACCCAGCTCATCCTCGGCGCAAAGCATGCCGAGCGACTCTACGCCCCGGATCTTGCTGCGCTTGATCTTGAACTCCTCCTCGCCGCCGTCGGGGTAGAGGACCGCGCCGACAGTGGCGCAGAGCACCTTCAGCCCGGCACGGCAGTTGGCGGCTCCGCAGACGATCTGCAGCGGCTCCGCACCGCCGACATCGACGGTCGTAATGTTCAGGTGGTCCGAATCGGGATGGGCGACACAGGTTTCGACCCGGCCGACCACAACGCCGGCCAGCCCGCCGCGTATGCTTTCTGTCTTTTCGAAACTTTCGACCTCCAGACCTATGTCGGTCAGAATGGTGGCGGTCTCTTCCGGAGTAATGTCCGCCTTGAGGTAGCGTTTGAGCCAGTTGTAGGAAATGTTCATGATATGTAGCGTTTTTTGTTATCGTCGTATGCTGTATCCTATCAGGGAGTCAAAGATAGGCAAAATTATTCGGATTTCATCCCGCGAGCAGCGCCGTAATGATGAAAACGGCCAGCAGGGAGCTGGCCAGCCCGTTGAGCGTACCGAAGGCGATGCCGATATTGCGCTGGCGGGTAGGCGTTACCAGCAGGTGCTCCAGCAGAAGGATCAGAACGAACGCACCCTGACCGGCCCACAGCCAGACATTCTGCGGGCAGTAGCTGCCGAACCACAGCAGGGCCGCGATGCTGACCAGGTGGAGCAGGGCGCTGATGGCAAGGGCGTTCCGGGCCGAAAAGCGGGCCGGAACGGAGTGCAGCCCGTACTGGCGGTCGAACGCCGCGTCCTGCAGCGCGTAGATGATGTCGAATCCGCCGCACCAGGTGGCGACGAGCAGCGTGAGGATGCAGGGAGGCCAGGCGAACGTCCCCGTGACAGCCAGATAGGCGCCGACGGGCGCGATGCCCAGCCCCAGTCCGAGGACCAGATGGGCCAGCGCCGTGAAGCGCTTGCAGTAGCTGTAGAAGAGCACCACGAAGAGAGCGACGGGAGAAAGCGCCCCCGTGAGCGGATTGATCGTCGCGGCCGTCGCCACGAAGAACAGGGCGTTGATGACGACGAAGAGCAGGGCGGCCCGGGCCGAAATCTTTCCTGCGGGAATTTCGCGACCGGCCGTGCGCGGATTGGCCGCATCGATGCGCCGGTCGGCCCAGCGGTTGAAACCCATCGCGGCGTTGCGGGCGAAGACCATGCAGAGCACCACCTGGAGCAACAGCACGCCCCAGCTGCGCTCAGTGGCGAATCCCTGCGTGCGCAGGGCATAGACGAAGCCGATCATGGCGAACGGCATGGCGAAAATCGTGTGGGAGAACTTGACGAGTTCGAAATAGCTGCGGATTTTCATGATTCTCTTCTTTGGGGAAGCAAAAATACGTCTTAATTCGGTCGCATACAATAATCCGCGTCTATTTGTTGCAAAACAGAAGGCGGCGGCTCCTGCAAAGCCGCCGCCTCCGGTTGCCGGGGTCTCCGGCCTCCGGCATCTAATAGTTCTCCTTG
>JAIEHQ010000021.1 GCA_029065825.1 Alistipes sp. | reverse complement strand
GGAGCAGGTTGCGGCTCTGCTGCCGGGCATCGGTGCGCTGCGCGTCGCGCGCGACATAGACCAGCCCCCGGAACTCGCCCCGGGCCGTACCCGAAGCGGCCCCCTTGACCAGCGAGCGGCTCGCACAGTCGGGCACGGCGTGATTCGTCCTCAGATCGATCGTGCAGCGCTCCCGCCCGGCGGCCAGGAACAGCGCATCGGTCCGGTTAGCGGCCTGCGCGCCGTTCAGATCGAACCGATAGCGTGCCGAGGCACCCGCCAGCAGGCAGCTCGTCAGGCGGAAATCGCTCCCGGCGGCCTGATCCAGCGTCATGGAGGAGGCTCCCTCCGCCAGGAACAGCTGGACAACCTCGGCCGCAGCCCCTTCCGCGAGCCGCATCTCCACCTCCGCCGCACGATTCTCCTCGTGCAGCAGTACGATGCGGGCCGCACGGCCCGCCGCCACCGTTACCGTCAGCCGCTGCGGATTGCGCACCAGCAGCGGCCGGTCATCCCCCTCCCCGGACTTCAGATGCAGTTCGCATCCCGCGACCGGTGCGAAGCGGGTCTCGTCGCTGAAAAAATCGCCCCCTGCCATCACTCCTCGCGATAATCGTTGATAAGCCAGTCGTACCCCTCCTTCTCCAGCTTGAGCGCAAGCGACTTGTCGCCCGTGTGGATGATCCGACCCTTGTAGAGCACGTGCACGAAGTCGGGAACGATGTAGTCGAGCAGGCGCTGGTAGTGCGTGATGACCACCGTCGCATTCTCGGGCGTGTGCAGGCGCGTCACGCCCGTGGCCACGATCCGCAGCGCGTCGATGTCGAGTCCCGAATCGGTCTCGTCCAGAATCGCCAGCTTGGGTTCGAGCATCGCCATCTGGAAGATCTCGTTCTTCTTCTTCTCGCCGCCCGAGAAACCCTCGTTCACCGAGCGGGAGATCAGCTTCGAGTCGAGTTCGACCACCGCGCTCTTCTCCCGCACCAGCTTCAGGAACTCGGCCGGCGAAAGGGGTGCCTCGCCCCGGTATTTGCGCTGCTCGGCGACGGCCAGCTTCATGAAGTTGGCCATCGAAACTCCGGGAATCTCCACCGGATACTGGAATCCGAGAAAAAGGCCCAGGCCGGCCCGCTCCTCGATCGGGAGCGACAGCAGGTCGCGTCCCAGGAAGGTGGCCTCGCCGCCCGTTACCGTGAACTTCTCGTTGCCGGCCAGCACCGAAGCCAGCGTACTCTTGCCCGAACCGTTGGGTCCCATGATGGCATGCACCTCGCCGGCCCTGACCTCGAGGTCGATGCCCTTCAATATCTCCTTACCGGCGACTTCCGCCCGTAAATTTTTGATCGAAAGCATATTCTGATTTTCTTATTTTTGTCATTCCGATTATCCGACAGAACCTTCGAGGCTGATGGCCAGCAGTTTCTGGGCCTCCACCGCGAACTCCATCGGCAGTTTGTTCAGCACCTCGCGCGCATAGCCGTTCACGATCAGCCCCACCGCATCCTCGGTCGAGAGCCCGCGCTGGTTGCAATAGAAAAGCTGCTCCTCCGAGATTTTCGAGGTGGTCGCCTCGTGCTCCACCACAGCCGTCGGGTTGGCGCTGTCGATTACCGGGAAGGTGTGGGCACCGCACCGGTCGCCGATCAGCAGCGAGTCGCACTGCGAATAGTTGCGCGCGTTCTCGGCCGCCGCGACCACACGCACCAGTCCCCGGTAGGAGTTCTCGCTGCGGCCCGCCGAGATGCCCTTCGAGACGATCCGGCTGCGGGTGTTGCGTCCCACGTGGATCATCTTGGTTCCCGTGTCGGCCTGCTGGAAATGGTTGGTCATCGCCACCGAATAGAACTCGCCCACCGAATTGTCGCCCGCAAGGATGCAGCTCGGATACTTCCAGGTAATGGCCGATCCGGTCTCCACCTGCGTCCACGACAGACGCGCGTTCTCGCGGCAGATGCCCCGCTTGGTAACGAAATTATAGATGCCGCCCCGGCCCTCCTTGTCGCCCGGATACCAGTTCTGCACGGTCGAGTATTTCACTTCGCCGTCGCGCTCGACGACGATTTCGACGACGGCGGCATGCAACTGGTTCTCGTCCCGCCGGGGAGCGGTGCAGCCCTCGAGATAGCTCACGTAGGCCCCCTCGTCGGCCACGATCAGCGTCCGCTCGAACTGTCCCGTACCCGCCGCATTGATGCGGAAATAGGTCGAAAGCTCCATCGGACAGCGCACCCCCTTGGGGATGTAGCAGAACGAGCCGTCGGAGAAGACGGCCATGTTGAGCGCCGCATAGAAGTTGTCTGTGTGGGGCACGACGCTGCCCAGATACTTCCGGATCAGCTCGGGATAGTCGCGGATCGCCTCCGACATCGAGCAGAAGATGATCCCCTTCTCGGCCAGCGTCTGCTTGAAGGTGGTCTTGACCGACACGGAGTCCATCACGGCATCGACGGCGACACCCGCCAGCGCCATCTGCTCCTCGAGGGGAATACCCAGCTTGTCGAAGGTGCGCTTGAGTTCGGGATCGACCTCGTCCATCGACTGGAGCTTCTTGGAAGGCTTCGGAGCCGCATAGTAGATGATCTGCTGGAAGTCGATCGGCGGAATGTTCAGATGGGCCCACGTCGGAGGCGCGAGCGTCAGCCAGTGCCGGTAGGCCTCCAGCCGACGCTGGGTCATCCACTCAGGCTCCCCCTTCTTCTCGGAAATCAGGCGCACGATCTGCTCGTTCAGTCCGCACGGAATCGTTTCGGTCTCGATATCCGAAGTAAATCCGTACTTATACTCCTGATTCTCTATACTTTCTAAAAGTTCTTTGTCTTTTTCTGCCATTGTGCACGAAATAATCGTACAAAACTACAAAAAAAATGCAAATCCCCGAACGAAATCCGTCTTTAACGATCCGCACGCCCCCTGCGGCGCAGCCGCCCGGCAGCGATCGCGAAGGTGTAGCCGCGCCGGTGCGCTACTCCTCCATGCAGCGCCCGAGCAGCTCGACGAAAGCGCGGGGCGCACGGCACGGCCGGCGGGTATCGCTGCGGATGAACCCGAGCACGGTGCTGCCCGTGTTGAGCAGCTCGCCCGACTCATTGCAGATTTCGTACTCGAACGTGATGCGCGCCGCAGGCAGCTCCCGCAGCATCACACGCACGGTAATCAACTCGTCGTAATGGGCCGGACGCAGGTATTTGGAGTGCACCTCCAGGATCGGCATCATTACCCCGGACCGCTCCATATCCGCATAGGTGGCACCGCAGCTGCGCAGCAGTTCGGTGCGGGCGGCCTCGTAGTAGCTGATGTAGTTCGAGTGGTAAACCACCCCCATCTGGTCGGTATCCTTGTACCAGACCCGGAATTTGAAATCGCGAACCAACATAATTATCGAAAGATTATCATACACTCCCCGAGCGGCATCGCCTCGTGCGGGAATTCCAACCGCGGAATGCCGTCGCACCCGATACGGAGCGTCGCATCCCGCTCCCCCACCCGCACGGGATAGCGCCCCTCGGGAGGCAGCAGCTTGAGCGGCTCCTCCGGCACGACGCGCCCGTCGGCGAGCACTGATCCGGCGAGCAGATAAGGGTGTCCGAGCATGCGGGCCGCACGCTCCATCTCGCCGGCGAGGATCAGCCGGCGGATCAGCGTGGAGCTGACCCGCTCCGCGTCGATGTCGTACTCGGCGACCTCCGTGACCCGGAACCCGAACCGCTCGTGCAGTGCGGCCAACTGGCGGTAGTCGCCCTCCTTGTCGCGGCCGAAGCGGTGGTTGAAGCCCACCACCAGATTCTCGACCCCGAGCCGTCCGATCAGGTATTCGCGCAGGAAGACCTCCGACGGGATGCGGCTGAAGGCGCGATCGAAAGGGATCACGACGAGGTTGTCGATCCCGAGACGTTCGAGCAGCAGACGCTTCTCGCCGAGCGAGGAGAGCAGCCGCAGCCCCTCCTGCGTTCCGAGCGTGACGCGCGGATGGGGGTCGAACGTGAGCACGATGCTCTCGCCGCCGCTGCGGCGCGCCTGCTCCGCCACCCGATCCAGCAACACGCGGTGGCCGTCGTGCACGCCGTCGTACGATCCGACGGTAGCCGCCGCGCGGCCGAACGGAGGAAGCGAATCGAAACCGTAGAAGACCTTCATGGACGACCGCAGGGATCAATTGTTGTTGTTCTCATTCTCCTCCGCCTCCTTCACGCAGTAGGCGACCTTCTCCAGCAGGGTGGTAATATCGTAGTTCTCCACGAAAATACCCTGCGGCATGTTCAGCCGCGTCGAAGTGAAGTTGAGCACCCCCTTGATGCCGGCGTTGATGATCGGCACCACCAGGTCGGGCGCCACCTTCGTGGGCGAGGAGACGATGACGATCGAGATGTCGCCCTCCTCGACCACCCGTTCGAAGCGCTCCATGTGGTAGCAGGGAATGTTGTCGATGGTGGTGTCCACCTTGGCGGGGTCCACGTCGAAGGCTGCGGTAATGCGCAGATTCAGCCCCTTGCCGTTGAAATATTTGGTAATGGCCTGCCCCAGGTGTCCCATGCCGATCACGGCGACGTTCACGGGACGGTCGCTGTCGAGTATCCTGCTGATGAAGTCGATCAGCACCTTCACGTCGTACCCCTTCTTCGTATCGCTCGAAAAGCCGATGAGCATCAGGTCGCGGCGCACCTGCACGGCGGTAATGCCGTGCATGCCGGCCAGCACGTGCGAGAAGATGTGGGTAATGCCCTGGCGATGACAGGCCAGCAGCGTGCGGCGATATTCGCTCAACCGCTCGATCGTCTTTTCGGGAATACCGCTCGGAATGGAAGCCATATCAATCTACGGTTATGGTGAAGTCGGGTTGGTAACTTATCCGCATCCAGTTTCCGTTCACGTGGTTGCATCCCTCCGTCTTCTGCCGGAAGGTGTAGGTCGTCTGCAGCGGAGTATAGTTGCGCGACTCCAGGTCGTACTGGATGTCGGAATACATGGCCGGCGCGAAGATCATCGCCGCGTCGTAGCCGCGGTAGGAGTAAAGCGAGGGGAGCGTTCCGAACGCCTTGATGTAGTCGCTGTCGAAAGCGCGGATGATCTCCGCATCGCGCTTGGCATGATAGGTCGAGAACAGGACGATCCGATCCTTGAAGTAGAGCGCCCGGTCGAGATTGGGCAGGCGATTCCAGTGGGAGTTGCCCACGATCGTGAAGCGGGGAGCCGTCCGCCCCCGGGCGACGAGGCTGGTCGTGGCCGAAGCGATCGACGCGAGGATCCGATCGACCTCGATGCCGTCGTTCGAGAGGATGACCAGCAGGTTTTCGCGGTCGTTGGTCAGCAGCGACTGGATATCGCGGTTCTCCTCCCGGGAGGAGTAGCGGTAGTCGATCCGCGCACAGGGCTTGCCGGCGAGCGCCGCAAGAATCTCGCGCTCGAACTCCCGGTCGGTATGTTCGCCGTAGATCAGCGTGACCTGCCGGTTCTCATTGAAGACGAGCGGTTCGAGCTTCGCATATTTGCGCCGCTGCGGAGGTGCCATCTGGAAAAGGGCGTCGCTCTGCAGGCTCTTGATGTCGGCCAGAGGAGAGACCACCGGAACGGCATGCCGCTCGGCATAGGCGACAACCGGCGGCAGCATCTCTTCATGCACGGGTCCTACGATCAGCCGCGCCTGACGGAAGGCCTCCTCTTCGAGAATGGCCCGTACCTGCAGGCTGTCCCCGCAGGTGTCGAACAGATCGAGCCGCAGGGAGTAGCCGTACTGGCTGCGCACCCGGTCGAGTCCCAGCAGAAAGCCCTGGTAGAAGTCGAGGTAGTTGGGGTTGCTCCGCACCCCGTCGGAGAGGGGCAGCAGCAGGGCGATGCGCAACTCCTCGCGGGCATCGAGCGGAAGGAAATCGACCCGGGGCCGCTGTTGCGGCAGCTCGGGCAGCGCCTCTTCCGTCGGCAGGGAGGTTTCGGCGACCGCCGCCGAGTCCGCGGCGGGCACCCGGATCATGCTGCCCGAACGCAGCTCCTGCGGCGCGATCCCGTTCAACGCGCTCAGCGCCTCGACGGTCGTTCCGAAGCGCCGGGCCAGTCCGTACATGGTCTCGCCGGGCGCGACGATGTGGTAGGCCGTACCCTCCTCCGCGGCGCGGTTGAGGCGGTCGCGGTAATCCTGCCACTCCGCATCGTTCGCCGCCTCGTCGCTCTTTCCGACCGCCTTCTTGCGGATCAGCAGCGTCTCGCCCGCGCGCAGACGCACGGGATCGAGCGAAGGATTGTCCTCGAGGATGGTCGCCACCGAGATGGAGTAGCGGTTCGAAATGCCGTAGAGCGTTTCGCCGCGCCGCACCTGGTGCATGTCGAAAGTCTTGCGGATCTTCTTGGGCGAAAGCTGCTCCGGCGCAGCAGCAGCGGACTCGACGACGGGAATCTTGATGGTATCTCCCGCCTTGAGACCGGCCGCAAGCGACGGGTTGCGTTCGAGGATCGTCTCCTCGCTCACGCCATAGAGTTTACCCAGGGCATAGAGCGTCTGCCCCGGCAGCACGGTGTGCACGTAATATCTGGCCCCGTTCACGTAAACGACCGAACGGGAGCGTTCCGCCACGGGTTCCGACGCAAACGCCGACACGCGGCCGGCGACGAGCAGCAACGCCCCGCAACAAAGTTCTCTCCACATAATGCAATATCTATCGTTTTTCGCCCCGCTCGCGGCAGCGGATCTCGGTAATGACCTTCTTCGTGTAGAGCGGGAAATCGCCGTTCATCATCCAGGAGTAGTAGCTCGGCTCGATGCGGAATATCTCCGCCACCGAGCGCCCCTTGTACTTGCCGAAGCCGAAGACCTCCTCGCCCTTCTCGTTGTAGAGGATCCGCCCGGCGAAATCGGCCGACTCCGCACGCGTGGAGAACTCGGCCAGCGCCGCCACGTCGTTCTGCAGCTCTTCGTAGCGGTCCAGCTGCGCCTTCAGCACCTCGTAGGTGGCCTGCGTATCAGCCTCGGCCGAGTGGGCGTCGGTCAGCTCCTTGCCGCAATAGAACTTGTAGGCCGCCACGAGCGTGCGCTGCTCCATCTTGTGAAAGATATTCTGCACGTCGATGAACTTGCGCCTGCGGAAATCGACATCCACGCCCGCCCGCAGGAACTCTTCGACGAGCATCGGCAGATCGAAGCGGTTGGAGTTGAAACCTCCGAAGTCGCATCCCTCGACGAACTGGGCCAACGACTTGGCGATCTGCGGAAAGAGCGGACAATCCTTCACGTCGTCGTCCGTGATGCCGTGTATGGCCGTAGCTTCGGCGGGAATGGGCATCCCGGGGTTGATCCGCCGCGTCTTGACGATCTCCTCGCCGTCGGGCATTACCTTGATCATCGAGATCTCGACGATCCGATCGCGCGCAATGTCGATTCCGGTCGTCTCCAGATCGAAGAACACGATCGGTCTTTTCAGATTCAGTCGCATATTATATAAGGAATCGGTCAGGCGTTAATCATCATCGGCATGAGCAGCATGAGCGTCGCACTCGCCTGCTTGTCGTCGTACACCGGCTTGAACACACCCGCGCGGGTCGAGTCGGCCAGCTCGATGACGATCGTCGGAGTCTCGATATTCGAAAGGATCTCGACCAGGAAGGTCGATTTGAATCCGATGGTTATCTCCTGCCCCTCGTAGCTGCAGCTGATCGTCTCGTTGGCCGAGACCGAGAAGTCGAGGTCCTGCGCCGTCAGGTTGATGCGGTCGCCGCCAATATCCATGCGGATGAGGTTGGTCGTCGGATTCGAGCAGACGGCCACCCGCTTGATGCCATTGACCAGCTCGATGCGATCGACCAGCACCTTGTTGGGGTTGGCCGTCGGAATCACGGCGTTGTAATTGGGATAGTTGCCCTCGATCAGACGGCAGACGAGCGTATGGTTCTTCAGCTCGAACACCGCGTTCTTCGAGTCGAAACTGACGCGGATCGCCTCCTCCTCCTTGAGCAGCACCGACTTGAGCAGGTTGGCCGGCTTCTTGGGAAGAATGAACGACGAAGAGACCTCGTTGTCGGCCGCGACCTCGTACTTGACCAGCTTGTGCGCGTCGGTACCCACGAACGTGAGCTGCGCGGGAGCCAGATTGATATAAACGCCGTTCATCACGGGACGCAGCTCGTCGTCGGCCGTGGCGAAAATCGTCTTGTTGATGCCGTTTACCAGCACATCGACATCGAGCGTCAGCTCCTTGCGGTCGGCCGAGAGAGTCGGCACGGCGGGATAGCTCACGGCGCTCGCGCCGGGGATCGAGAGCGATCCGCTCTTCCAGCTGAGGCGGATCTCCCAGTTCTGATCGCTCACCTCGATGGTCAGCGGCATCTCGGCGAACTCCTTGAGCGAATCGAGCATCAGCTTGGCGGGAGCGGCGACGATACCCTCGCTCTCGACGTTATCCACCCGGATCGCCCCGGTGAGCGTCGTCTCCAGGTCGGAGGTGGTCACCCGAAGCTCGCCGGCGCGAAGCTCCATGAGAAAATAGTCGAGAATGGGGAGCGTATTCTTGTTGCTGATGACCTTGCCGGTGGTGGCAAGCAGCGAAAGCAATGCGGAACTTGATACGGAAAATTTCATATTTTTTCGTGTTGTCTGTTTTTATTGTTCGTCTTTTTTCAATCCGGAGAGCGGCCGCGCCTACAGCGTCGCCAGTCTGTCGAGCGCCGTGCGGATCATCTCCCGCACGAAAGGCTTGTAGTCGGTGCAGGCATCCTGGGCGATGCGCTGCGCGATGATCGTGCACATGGTGGCGGCCCGGTGGCCCATCAGCGCCGCCAGCCCCGCCAGCGCCGAACCCTCCATCTCGAAGTTGGTGATGCGGCGGCCTTCGTACTCGAACGACTCGATCTTCTCGTTCAGGCGGTTGTCGGCGGGTTCGAGCCGCACCCACCGTCCCTGCGGCGCATAGAAGCCCGGAGCGGCGACGGTAATGCCCTCGACGGCGATGTCGCGGAAGAGTTCGAGCAGCGAGCGGTCCGCGTCGATGAAGTAGGGTTTGGGAAGCAGTTCGCTCCATCCCGTATGCTTCATGAAGGCCCGTTCGATCGCCAGGTCGCACACTTCGTTGCGCCCCTTGTAGTAGTTCAGCAGACCGTCGAAGCCGACCGAGGTGCGGGAGAAAACGAAATCGCCGACACGGATGTCGGGCTGTATCGCCCCCGAGGTACCCAGGCGCAACAGCGTCAGCTGCCTCTTCCGCTCCTTTTCGCGTCGCGTCGCGAAATCGACATTGGCCAGCGCGTCCAGCTCTGTGACCGAGATGTCGATGTTGCCGATACCGATGCCGGTCGAAAGCACCGTCATGCGCTTGCCCTTGTAGGTGCCCGTGACGGTATTGAACTCGCGGTTGGAAACGGCGCACTCCTGCTCGTCGAAAAACGAGGCGACCATGGCCACCCGCCCCGGATCGCCGACCAGAATCACGATGTCGGCCAGTTGCTCGGGCTTGAGGTGCAGATGGAAGATCGACCCGTCGTCGTTGATTATCAATTCGGAAGAAGGTATCGTTCTCATAATGTCGGTTTTAAATTTCCATAATTGGCATAAAAGTAATATATTTACCTCAAATTTGCAAAAAACAGGCCACGCGAAATTCTCGGCGCCACGCTCCGCGCCGGCCCGAAACCGCGCGGCGAAAACGACAGAGACATGACCCTTATCAAATCAATTTCCGGCATCCGGGGCACCATAGGAGGTCCCGTCGGCGAGAATCTGACTCCGATCGACATAGTGAAATTTACCGCCGCCTACGTGCGTTTCCTCTCCGAGTCCGTCCCCGGCAGGCAGCTGACCGTCGTCATCGGCCGCGACGCCCGCATCTCGGGCCGGATGGTCGAGGACATTATCGAAGGCACGCTGCTCGGATGCGGTGCGAACGTGATCAACGTCGGTCTGTGCACCACCCCCGGCACCGAGCTGGCCGTGACCCGCCACCGGGCCGACGGAGGCATCATCATTACCGCCTCGCA
Organism: Alistipes sp.; assembly: GCA_029065825.1. Lineage (GTDB taxonomy): Bacteria > Bacteroidota > Bacteroidia > Bacteroidales > Rikenellaceae > Alistipes. The sequence goes on along the minus strand of JAIEHQ010000021.1, from coordinate 96 downwards.
CAACCCGCGCCAGTGGAACGCCATGAAACTTCTGAACCACTCTCTAATACACAACTCCGCGCCCACGACACATCTCAGCATCTCGTAAGCACTCTT
>JAIEHQ010000200.1 GCA_029065825.1 Alistipes sp. | reverse complement strand
CGATGGTCCGGGAGGCGATGGCCTGCATGGGCGATCCTTCCGAATTCGGGACGCTTCCCCCCCCCTCTTCGGACGAGGAGCCTGAAAAAGAGGTGTGCGTGCGGCGGCGGCTCTACCGTTCGCGCAGGGACAGTGCGGTCGCCGGCATTTGCGGCGGACTGTCCGAGTTTTTCGGCGTGGACGTTACGCTGCTGCGCCTGATCACGCTCTTTCTGATCCTCTTCGGAGGCCTCTCCCTGTGGGTTTACATCGTCTTGTGGATCATTATTCCACTCGAACCCCGGATGCTGAAATGCCGTTGAATCCGTGATGGGAAGCGTTGTGGAAAATGTCGCAGGATGCCCTTGCCGGACCGACGGCCGCAAAGCGGCCGGGAGCTGTCGGGCAGGGGCGGACGGATCGAAAAAAGAGTGATGCTATGGCAGAGGAAAATGTGAAGGCGCAGATGCGCAAGGGAATTTTGGATTATTGTATTCTGGCGATCCTCTCCCGGGGCGATTCCTACGCTCCGAAGATCATCGCCGAACTCAAGCAGGCGGAGATGATCGTGGTCGAGGGGACGCTTTACCCGATTCTGACGCGTCAGAAGAATGCCGGACTGCTGAGTTACCGCTGGGAGGAGTCGCCGCAAGGCCCTCCCCGCAAATATTACATGCTGACGGAGAAGGGGCGCGATTACCTGGCGATGCTCGACGAGGCCTGGAACCAGCTGGTCGGGCAGATTCGGGCGATCCGCTACCGGGAGGAGGAGCCGGGCAAGGAATAAGAGTGTAGTACCTGATAATTTTTTAAGGAAGATGAAACGATTGAAGATGATTCTGTGTGCGGTGCTGGTCGTTTGTGCGGCATCGGGCGTATGTCGGGCTGCCGGGGACGGCTGGACGATGAATAGAGTTAAGGGAAACGGACGGATAACCACCCGCACCGTGAAGGTCGGCCGTTACGACGCGATCGAGGCCTCGCGCGGAGTCAAGGTGGTCGTGTGCGAAGGGGTGCGGGGTGCCGAGATCCGCACGGACGAAAACCTGCAGCAGTATGTGCAGGTGTCGGTTTCGGGCGGCGAACTGGAGGTGACGATCTCCTCGCGCATCTCCGTCGAGCCGACGGACGGGGTGGTCGTGCGGGTGGCCGACAGCGGCTGCATCGAACGGCTGGAGGCTTCGTCGGCCGGGAAGATCGTGATCGACAAGCCTCTTTCGTGCAGGTCGCTGGAGCTGGAGGCTTCGTCGGCCGGGAAGATCCGGGTCGATGCCCGTGTCGGCGAGTGCGAGATAGATGCTTCGTCGGCCGCGCAGATCGCCGCGCAGATCGAAGGGGGCCGGGTCGAGGTCAGTGCTTCGAGCGCCTCGACGGTCACGTTGCAGGGCGCGGTAAGCGAGGTCGAACTGGATGCTTCGTCGGCCGCCAAGATCCGGGCCGGGAAGCTGAAGGTCCGCACGTGCGAGGCCGAGGCCTCGAGCGGTGCCGACATCACGGTCTATTGCGTGCGCGAACTGGATTCCAGAACGGGAAGCGGCGGTTCGGTGCGTTACTACGGCAATCCCCCGATCGTCCGCTCGCACGATACCAGCGGCGGTTCGACCGCCGGTGCCGGAGGACGGAATCAGAGAGTGCGATAACGAGAACGAATCCGATCGAAAAACGATGAAAGAGGTTGTGAAATGCAGTATTTCGGGCGTGGCCTTCACGATGGAGGCCGATGCCTACCGGCGGCTCTCCGACTACCTGAAGACGCTCGAACATGCCTACCGGAACAGTGCCGAGGGGCGGGAGATCGTCGGGGATATCGAGGCGCGTGTCGCCGAACTGATTCTCTCCCGGCAGAACAACGAACAGGTCGTGAGCGAAGCGCTCGTCGGGCAGATCATCGCCCAGATAGGCGATCCCGAGACCATCGGCGAGCGGCCCGACGCTTGCGGCGAGGAGCGGATGCCGCGCCGGCTCTATCGCGACATGGAGCATGCCCGCCTGGGCGGCGTGTGCGCCGGTGTGGCCAAATATTTCGACATGAGTCCGGTGCTGGTGCGGCTGGCCGTGCTCTTTCCCCTGATCTGCCTGATGCTGAGCTGGCTCCCGTTTCTGGGCTGGATGGTCTCGCTGATGGGCAACCTGTTCGGGGTAATGGTGGTCTGCTACCTGATCATGTGGTTCGCCGTGCCCGCGGCGCGAACGCCGCGTCAGAAGCTCGAGCAGAACGGTTCGCGCATCACGCTGCAGTCCATCGAGAAGACGGCGGCCGCCCGGCGCGATGTCGATGCCGAGGTCAAGTCGATCGTGGCCAAGGCGGTGTTCGCTTTGGGACAGGTGGGGCTGATCGTCTTCAAGATTATCGGCGGGTTTCTGGTCTTTACCTTCATCATGGTCGCCTGCGCGCTGATCGTGGGGCTGTTCGTCGCAGGGATCGTCGGACCCGACTTCATCTCCTCGGAGGTCAGCGTGTGGACCGTTTGGCTGGGAATCATCTCCCTGCTGCTGCCCGTGCTGCTGCTCATCTATGTGCTCATGTGCGTGATCGTCTCGCGTCGTCCGAGCCTGCGGACCGTCGTCGCGACCTTCGTCGTCTGGCTGCTCTTCCTCGTCGGAACGAGTGTGATGGCCGTGTGGGAGACCTCCGAACTGCGGCGCGAGCACCGTATGCCCGACCCCGATATGGCATTGCCCGCGATGGACTTTCCCGTCGGGCCGGACGCTTGCGGCGCAGGGGAGGCCTGCTTCGACATGAGGGTCTCGGAACAGGGGATGGATCTCTCCGTCGTCGATGACGAGGGCGCGAAGATCCGCATGCGGGTAGATTGCGACGGAGCGACCGTCGCGCAGGAGAGCTTGGCGGATGCCTTCTCCGAGGAGGAGGCGCTTCAGCCGCAGCGGCGGGGTTGAATCTGTCGATGAAGCGTTGATCGAGATAAAAAGTTTTTTCGGACCGGTTCCGAGCCTGCGCCCCGGCGGAGTGTTCGGAACCGGTTTTTTCCGTGCGTGCCGCTCCGGCGCTCCGGCGCTCCGGCGCTCCGGTGCGGTGGCGGGCGGTGCGGCGTGTCCGTTTTGGTAGGGAAGTTGTTCCGATGCGGGGGAAAGTTGGCGGTGTCGCCCTTTTTTTCTACATTTGAACGCTTTAATCGAAAATTAACGTTATGACGGCAATCAGAACGATCGGCGTGCTGACCTCCGGGGGCGACGCTCCGGGGATGAATGCGGCGATTCGCGCCGTGACACGTACGGCCATTTACAACGGTTTCGCCGTGAAGGGTATCCTGCGCGGTTACAGGGGGCTGGTCGAGAACGAGATCATCGACCTCCAGTCCGACTCGGTCAGCAACATCGTCCAGCAGGGCGGCACGATGCTCCGCACGGCCCGCTCGCAGGAGTTCATGACCCCCGAGGGGCGCCGCCGCGCCTACGACAACATGAAGCGCAGCGGCGTGGATGCCCTGGTGGTGATCGGCGGCGACGGCTCGCTGACCGGAGCGACGATTTTCGCCCGGGAGTTCGACGTGCCGATCGTCGGGCTGCCCGGCACGATCGACAACGACCTGGGCGGCACCGATGCCACGATCGGTTACGATACGGCGCTTAACACCATCGTCCAGGCGGTCGATAAGCTGCGCGACACGGCTTCGAGCCACGAGCGCCTCTTCTTCGTCGAGGTCATGGGCCATACGGCCGGCTATCTGGCGCTCAACGGAGCGATCGCCTCGGGAGCCGAGGCGGCGATCATTCCCGAAATGGTGACCGAGGTCGATCAGCTGGGCGAACTCATCAACCGGGGCTTCCGCAAGAGCAAGAATTCGGCCATCGTGCTGGTGGCCGAGGATCCGGCCACGGGCGGTGCGATGGGGCTGGCCGAGCGCGTGAAGCAGGAGTTCCCGCAGTACGATGCCCGCGTGACGATCCTGGGCCATATCCAGCGGGGCGGTTCGCCCACGGCGGTCGATCGCATCCTCGCCTCGCGCATGGGCGAAGCGGCTGTCGAGGCGCTCGTCGAGGGGCAGCGCAATGTGATGATGGGCCTGAGCGACGGCAAGATCGTGTACGTGCCCTTCTCGCGCGCGATCAGCCACGACCGTACGATCGACCGCTCGGCGATGGATCTGATCCGGATACTTTCGATCTGACATACGATAAAAAAACAAGCGAAAAACACTCAACACTCGATGAAACGCGTAATAGGAATAGGAAACGCTCTGACCGACATGCTGGTCAATTTGCAGAGCGATAAGGTGCTCGAAACCTTCGGACTGCCGAAGGGTTCGATGAGTCTGGTCGATACCGCCTCGCAGACCGAAATTTCGAAATCGGTGGCAGGTCTGCCGTATTCGCTCTCGCTGGGCGGTTCGGCCGGCAACACGATCCGTGCGATGGCCCGCCTGGGATGCGAGGTGGGCTTCATCGGCAAGGTCGGCACCGACAAGACGGGCGACTTTTTCGTTCAGGCGCTGGAGAATCTGGGCATCGAACCGTTCGTCTTCCGGGGCCGGGAGCGCTCCGGGCGCTGCGTCTCGCTCATCTCGCCCGACGGCGAACGGACGATGGTCACGTTCCTGGGCGCGGCGCTGGAGCTGACGGCCGGCGAGGTCTCCCCGGAGGTGTTCCGGGGCTACGACTGCCTCTATGTCGAGGGTTATCTGGTGCAGGATCACGCCCTGATCGAAGGGGTGGTGCGTGCGGCCGGGGCCTGCGGACTGAAGGTGGCGATCGACCTGGCGAGCTTCAACGTCGTGGAGGCGAACCTCGAATTTCTGCGCCGGCTGGTGCGGGATCATGTCGATATCGTCTTCGCCAACGAGGAGGAGGCCCGGGCCTTTACCGGCGAGGAGGAGCCGCTCAACGCCCTGCAGATGCTCTCCGAGATGTGCGAACTGGCCGTCGTGAAGATCGGCACCAGGGGCGCGCTCATCAAACGGGGCAGCGAGGCGGTGCACGTGGGTATCATGGCCGCAGCCAAGCGGGTCGATACCACCGGTGCGGGCGACCTCTATGCCGCCGGCTTCCTGGCGGGCATGTGCGAGGGGCTGAGCCTGCGGCAGTGCGGCACCATCGGGGCCATCGCGGCGGGCAAGGTCATCGAGGTGGTCGGGACCACCTTCAGCGAGGAGGCCTGGCAGGATGCTTTCCGGCTGGTCGAGAAGGTCAAACGGGAGAAGTATCTCTTCTGATTCCGGCCGGCGGATTTTCGGTACGGAGGAGCGCAACCGCGAACGGTTGCGCTCCTCTTTTTTTTCGACCGGAAGCGGTGCGGGGAGCCGAATCGCCGAATGTGGGTAGCAGGGGGTGTGGCAACTGTCTCGTATACACAACTGAAGA
>JAIEHQ010000020.1 GCA_029065825.1 Alistipes sp. | reverse complement strand
CCGCACCAGCCGCTGCTTGTCGAGCGGGCGCGCCCGCGACATGATCTTCAGGTCGGCGACCTGCCCGAGCAGCTCCTCGTCGCTCCGGGCGGCAAACTCCGGGCCTGTGATCTCGTTCCGGGCCGAATCCTGCTCGTCGTGCCACAGACCGATGCGGCGGGCGATCTCGCGCGCCGTGGCCGGGGTGTCGCCCGTGACGATCTTCACGGCGATGCCCGCACGCATGCAGCGCGCCACAGCCTCGGGCACATCCTCGCGCACAGGATCGGCGATCGCCGCGACGGCGACGAAAGTCAGCCCGCCCCCGCGCAGCGCCTCCTCGCAACTGTCGGCCGCAGTCTCGGCGCAGGCGACGGCCAGCGTGCGCATCGCCTGCCCCTGGAAAACGGCCAGCTGTTCGGCCACCTGGGTATCCTTGCCGTCGGGCCGGCACATCGCCCGCACGATCTCGGGAGCGCCCTTCACGCAGATCATACGCCGGCCGTCGGCGAGCGTGGCAAGCGTGGCCATGTATTTGCGCTCGGTGGTAAAGGTCATGCGATCGACCGGCGGCGCAGCGGCGCGCAGCGCGGCGTAGTCCATCCCCTGCCCGCGCATCCAGAGCAGCAGCGCCCCCTCGGTCGGATTGCCGATGACGGCATCCTGTTCGTCGAGGAAGGCCGTCGAGTTGGCGGCGATCAGTTCGGCCAGCAGCCGCTCCTCGACCGGCGCGTAGCGCACGATCCGCTCCACACGCATCCTGTTCTGGGTCAGCGTGCCGGTCTTGTCGGTGCAGATCACGGTCACGGCCCCCATCGTCTCGCAGGCGTGCATCTTGCGAACCAGGTTGTTGGTGCGCAGCATCCGCCGCATCGAAAGCGCCAGCGAGAGCGTGATGCTCATCGGCAGCCCCTCGGGTACGGCCATCACGATGAGCGCCACCGAGACCATGAAGATCCGCAGCAGCTGCTTGGCCGTCAGCATCCAGTCGCCCGAGGAGAAATCGCCAGCCAGGAAGCCCTTCACGGCCATCGCCGCGAAGATCGCTACCGAGACGGCTATGCCCACCTTGCCGATCAGCCGCGAAAGGCGCGTCAGCTGGCGGTGCAGAGGCGTGGGTTCGTCGCTGGCAACGGTCGCCTGCCGGGTCACGCGCCCCGCCTCCGTAGCGTCGCCGACCGCCTCGACCACCATCCGTCCGTAGCCGTCCACGACGGTCGTGCCGCGCAGCAGCCGGTCGGAGGGATAGGTCGCCTCCGGATCGAAATGGCGTTCATCGACCGTCTTATCGACCTCGGGTTCGCCCGTGAGGGTCGATTCATTGACCTTGAGCGAGACGGCCTCGACCAGTCTGCCGTCGGCAGGCACGGTCTCCCCGTTCTCGACCCAGACCAGATCGCCCACGACCACCTCGCAGCGCGGCACCTCGGTCACGGCACCGTCGCGGACCACCTTGACCGGCACCTGCTCATCGACCCGGTTGAGCTGGCGGAAGCGCCGCATGGCATTCAGCTCGAAGAAGAAGCCGACGCAGGTCGCCAGCACGATCGCGCAGATGATGCCGATCGTCTCCATGAAATCGCCGTCGAAGAAGGCCATCGCCAGCGACAGCGCGGCGGCCCCCAGCAGCACCTGGATGATCGGATCGCGGAACTTGTCGGCAAGGAGCTTCCAGGGGGAATCCTCCCGCCGGGCGGTAATCAGGTTATCGCCGTGCTCCTGCCGGCTGCGCTCGACCTCGGCCGAAGTCAGTCCGCGATATTCGTGTACTTGTTCTCGTGTCATAGACAGAAATTTATCGTTTCAAAGACAATACCGTTCTGCGGCCGCACGCACCGGCTACCGGAACCCGAACTGGCGGGTCGAGGCATCGAGCCGCACGGCGATGAAGAGCATGATCGTGAAGGCGATCAGCGACGAACCACCGTAGCTGACCAGCGGCAGCGGGATTCCCATCACGGGCATCAGCCCGACGGTCATCCCCACATTGACCAGCAGGTGGAACAGCAAAAAGGCCGCCACGCAATAGCAGTAGATGCGTCCGAAAGGCTCCTCCTGGCGCTCGCCCATCCGCATCAGCCTGAAGATCAGCAGGCAGAACAACGACAGCAGCACCATAGCCCCGGCGAAGCCCCACTCCTCGCCCACCGTGCAGAAGATGAAGTCGGTGTGTTTCTCGGGCACGAACCCGTAGCGGATCTGCGTCCCCTGCAGGAAGCCCTTGCCGAACCAGCCGCCCGAGCCGATGGCGATCTTGGCCTGATTGACGTTGTAGTCCGTGCCGAGCGGGTCGCTCTTAAGGCCCAGGAAGCTCAGGATGCGGTTCTGCTGGTGCTCCTTGAGGATCGAGTTGAAGATGTAGTCGGTGGTCGGCACGAACAGGAGCGCCGACAGGAACAGCCCCATCGTGATGAAGATGTTGCGCAGGTTGCTCCGGAAGGCGTAAACGGCCACGACGAGCAGCGAGAGGAGCGTGACCGAGAGCAGCGCCCCGTAGAGCGAGAGCCGTCCGGGCGCGGCGAGCAGCATGCCGAAATAGAGCGTCAGCGACCCCAGCGCCAAAGCGGCCAGATAGACGATGCGCGAACGCCAGCGGCGGTTCATCATCGCCTCCGAAAGCGTACAAACCAAGATCAGCAGCACCAGCAGCGTGAGCGGCGTAAGGAGGAACGAGAAGATGAAGAGCGCCCCGATGAACAGCACGGGGATGCACAGCCACTTGTTCAGCCCCTCGCGGTAGAGCACGAAGAGCAGCGAGACGAGCACGATGCCCGAGCCTGTGTCGTTCTGCAGCACGATGACCGCCAGCGGCAGGCAGATGACGCACCCGACCTTGAACAGGTCGCCCGGGCGGTCGATCGAGAACGACGAGGAGCTCATCACGCGGGCCAGCGCCAGCGCCGTCGCGATCTTGGCGAACTCGACGGGCTGCACGCGGAACGATCCGAACTCGAACCAGGCCTTCGCGCCGTTCACTTCGCGGCCGAAGAGCAGCGCCGCGACCAGCATGCCCAGTCCTACGACATAGAACAGATAGGCCCACTTGTGGTAGAGGCTCGCGTCGATGAGCAGCACCACGACGGCGACCACCAGCGCGCCGCCCATCCAGACGAGCTGCTTCATGTAGAAATTCGAGAACGAGAACAGCGCCGCCCCCGTGTCGTCGTAGGAGGCGGAGGTTATCGAGACGAAACCGATCAGCACGATCAGCACGTAGATCAGCACCGTCCACCGGTCCACCCCTTCGAACAACTTGCCGATACCGCTATTTTCCATATGCCGGGTAATTAATCGTCTTCTCCTTCACCATATCCACCAGCCAGGGCCGGCGGATGGTGTCGGTCAGGTAATACTCCTCGATGAGCGAAGCGATCGGCAAGGCCGTCGCCGCACCGAAGCCGCCGTTCTCGACATAGACCGAGATGGCGATGCGGGGATTCTCCTTCGGAGCGAAGGAGAGGAAGGTCGAGTGGTCCTTGCCGCGCGGGTTCTGCGCCGTGCCGGTCTTGCCGCAGACATCGAGTCCGGGCAGATAGGCCGCACGGGAGGTTCCGCCCTCCTGGTGGACGCTCCGCCACATGCCCTCGACGATCGGTTCGAAATAACGCGGCTCGACCTTCGTGTAGTGGCGTTCGTAGAAGCGCCGGTCCATCGAATCGCGCCCGGCGACCGAACGGACGATATGCGGGATATAGTAGTAGCCCCTGTTGGCGATGATCGCCGCCAGGTTGGCCATCTGCAGCGGCGTGCAGCCCAGCTCGCCCTGGCCGATCGAAAGCGAGAGCACCGTGAGCGCGTTCCACGAGCGGCGGTAGCGGTTGTCGTAGAACTCGCGGTCGGGAACGTAGCCGCTCTTCTCGCTCAGGAAGTCGGAGCCGAGCTTGCGGCCGAAGCCGAAGCTCTCGACATACTCCTTCCATACTTCGAAGCCCCGCTTCACGCTGCCGTACTTCGGGTTCTCCAGAATATTGCGGAAGACATAGCAGAAGTAGGCGTTGCACGAGGTCGCCACCGCGAAATAGAGGTCCAGCGGCGAGGAGTGGGCGTGGCATTTCATCTTCAGCCGCCCCACCTGATAGCCCTCGTGGCAGGAGTAGCGCATCGAAGGGGTAAGCACCCCCTCCTGCATGCCGATGAGTCCCTGCACCAGCTTGAAGGTCGAGCCGGGAGGATAGGGCGAACTGACGGCCCGGTTGAACAGCGGCTGCCGCTTGTTGTAGAGCAGCTCCATATAATGATTGCCGCGCTGCCGGCCGACCAGCTCGTCGGGATCGTAGGTGGGCGAGGAGACCATCATCAGGATCTCGCCCGTCGCAGGTTCGATCGCCACCGCGGCACCCACCTTGCCGGCCATCAGCTCCTCGGCGAAGAGCTGCAGCCGCGCGTCGATCGTGCAGACGATCGAGGCCCCCGGCACGGGCAGCGAATCGAAGCGCCCCTGCATGTAGGAGCCCTTGATCGCACCGTGCGTATCGACCTCCGAGATCTTTACCCCCTTCTTTCCGCGCAGCTCCGCCTCGTAGGCCGACTCCACGCCGCTCACGCCGATATACTCCCCCGCCTGGTAGGAGGGGTATCGCCTGAGCTGCTCGGCATTGACCTCGCTCACGTATCCCAGCAGATTGCCGCCCACCTTGCGGGGGTATTGCCGCACGGTGCGATAGACGGTGTGGAATCCGCTGAAGCTGCACTCGTCGAAACGCAGTTTCTCCTCCTTCGACATGAAGTTCAGGATCATGCGCGGCGCACGCGGACGCATCCGGGCATTGGCCAGCTCGCGTTCGAGCGCGCGGCGCGTAATCCCGGTAACCTGGCAGAAGCGGGCCGTATCGAACCCGGCACGGTCCAGCTCGCGATAGACCACCATCAGGTCGTAGCACTCGCGGCTCTGCACCAGATACTCGCCGTTGCGGTCGAACACCTCGCCCCGGGCGGGATAGAGCACCTCCGAACGCAGCGTATTGCCCCGGGCCAGCTCCTCGTACCTCGAGTCGATCAGCTGGATATAGACCAGACGTGCCGCGATCACGCCGAAGACGAGCAGCACGACCAGTTGCAAGGCCCGCATACGGGCCTTTCCGTCGGTATTGTAATTCATGACTTACTGATCCGTTTGGCGGTAAATATTGCGGCGATCAGCCAGATGAACCCGACCGAAACCGCACCGCTGAGCAGCCAGCGCCCGAGCGTGTAGGGCAGACGCGACCACGAGAGCGCCTCCACGACGAAGAAGATCAGGTGGTGCACCGCCACCATCGCGATCAGGTAGCGCAGGAACGAACCCCGCCCCAGCCGTTCGGGCGAAGGCACGCCCCCCTCGCGGATGTTCTCCTCGCCGCAGATCGAGCGCAGCAGCGGACGGCGGAGCAGGGCCAGAGGCAGCGTGGCGATGGTGTTGATGCCGGCACCGCCCATCGTCCAATCCATCGCGACCCCGAGCGCCAGCGCCGCGAGCAGCGCAACCACGGGACGCACGTCGATGGGCAGCAGCACGACGAACGCGACATAGACCAGCGGCGACAGATAGACGCTGATCGAAAGATTGTCGAACAAAAAAACCTGCAGCAACGCCAGAGCGAAGAAGAGCAGGATATAGGGATATGCGCGATACATTGTGGATGCTTCTCTCTAATTCTTCATGGTGCGGGCCTTGAACTCCAGGTCGCGGATCTCGCCCAGGTCGCGGTTGCGGATCAGGATCACGTCGGTCAGCTGCGACACATTGACCGCCAGCCGGATCTCCACGTCGTAGGACATCCGGTCGGCCGAAAGCGAGAAACTCTCGACGAAACCGATGGGAATGTCGGCCGGGAAATATTGCGAGAAGCCCGACGAGACCACCTCGTCGCCCTCCTCGATGCGGGCGTATTTGGACAGTTCGCGCATCCGCACGCGGTAACGGTCGTCGCCCGTCCAGTAGATCGAACCGAAATAGTCGTCGCCGGCGATCTTGCCGCTCGCCTTGAACGCGGTGTTGAGTATCGACAGCGCCACCGCATAGCGCTCCGAGCAGGCGACAACGCGCCCGACCATCGCCCCTTCGGGCGAGAGCACGCCCATGCCCTCCTCCACGCCGTCGCGCAGGCCCCGGTCGAGTACGAGGTAGTTGCGGCTCTTGTTGATCGAGTTGGAGATCACGCGCGCCACCGAGAGTTCGTAGGGTTTGGGACCGATGTCGGCGAGCAGCGCCTCGTGCAGCGAATCGGCCGTCATGCGCCGGTAGCGGGCAAGCTCCTCCTCGAGCGTGGCGACACGCCCCAGCAGCAGCCGGTTCTCCCCTGCGAGCGAGAAGTAGCGCCGCACCCCGGCCAGCACGCCGTGCACCGCCCCCACCGCCTGATTCGAGCGGGTCAGCAGCCGGGCCTGCGTATAATCCGACGACCGGGCGTAATAGACCACGGCGCACACCTCGAAGACGACGAAGAGCAGCGGCACAAAAATCCGGCGCAGGAATTCGATCAGCTTATACACGGCACGGCACAGGCTCCGCCTGCGGATTTATTTCATCAGGAACGAGAAGCGGTTGATGTTCTTCAGCGCGATGCCCGTACCGCGCGCGATGGCACGCAGCGGATCCTCGGCCACGTGGAACGGAAGTCCGGTCTTGGCGTTCAGACGCTTGCCCAGCCCCTTGATCAGCGCACCGCCGCCGGCCAGATAGATGCCGTTCTTCACGATGTCGGCATACAGCTCGGGGGGCATGGCCTCGAGCACCTTCATCAGCGCCGCGTCCAGCTTGACGAGCGACTTCTCCATCGCATAGGCGATCTCCTTGTAGCTGAGCGACACGCTCTGGGGCAGCGCCGTCAGCATGTTGGGACCCGTCACGACGAAATCCTCCGGCTCCTCGTCCAGCTCGGTCAGCGCGGCACCGATCGCGCACTTGATCGCCTCGGCCGTACGCTCGCCGATGCGGATGTTGTGCTGCTGCCGCACGTAAGCCTGGATGTCGGCGGTAAACACGTCGCCGGCGACATTGATCGACTCCGAGCAGACGATGCCGCCCAGCGAGATGCAGGCGATCTCCGAGGTACCGCCGCCGATGTCGATGACCATGTTGCCCTCGGGAGCCTCGACATCCAGCCCGGCACCCAGCGCGGCGGCCATCGGCTCGTAAATCATATAGACCTCGCGGCCGCCCGCATGCTCGGCCGAGTCGCGCACGGCGCGGATCTCGACATTGGTCGAACCGGAGGGGATGCAGACCACCATGCGCAGCGACGGCGCGAACAGATTGCCCGTCGTCTTGACCTTCTTGATCATGCCGCGAAGCATCAGCTCGGTGGCGTTGAAATCGGCGATCACGCCGTCCTTGAGCGGGCGGATCGTCTTGATATTGGGATTGGTGCGCTCGTGCATCCGCTGCGCCTCCTGGCCGATGGCGATCAGCTTGCCCGAGTGCACGTCGAGCGCCACGATCGAAGGTTCGTCCACGACGACCTTCCCGTTATGAATAATCAGGGTATTGGCCGTACCCAGGTCGATCGCCAACTCCTGCGTCAATGAAAAAAGCCCCATAACACGCTATCCTAATCTATCCTAAAATTCTGAAAACAAAAATATTGACCGACACCGGCCGCACCCGTCCGTCTCCGGCGGAGCGGACACCGTCCGAGTCAGAGACAAAGATAGGAAAAAGATGGATATTTATGCGCATCTCCACATTTTTTTATTATATTTGTATTATAATCTCATTTGCATCGAAAATGTCGGAAAACAGCTACAAGATACCCGACGGCGCCCGTTGCGCCGTCATCGGCTACGGCAGCTGGGCTACGGCGCTGGCCAAGGTACTCTCCGAGAACGAGCCTTCGATCGGCTGGTATGTCCGCAACCCCGAGGTCCTCGAAAGCCTCCGCACCGAAGGGCGCAACCCGCGCTACCTGAGCAACGTGCGTTTCGACCCGTCGCGCATCGTCCCCTCCGACGATCTCGACCGCACGGTCGCCGAAGCCGACGTGATCGTCCTGGCCGCACCGTCGGCCTACCTGAAAAAGACCCTCGCCCCGCTGCGCGTCCCGCTGCAGGACAAATTCGTGATTTCGGCCATCAAGGGAATCGTACCCGACGACTATACATCGGTGGTGGAGTACATGCACGACCATTACGGACTTTCGTTCAAGCAGTTGGGCATCGTCACGGGCCCCTCGCACGCCGAGGAGGTGTCGCTCGAACGGCTCTCCTACCTCACGGTGGTGGCGACCGACCCGGAGAACGCCCGGGCCCTGGGGCGCAAGTTCGCCACCGACTACATCCGCCTCTCCTACGCGACGGACCTCTACGGCATCGAATACGCCACGATTCTCAAGAACATCTACGCCGTCGCCGTCGGCATGGCGGTCGGCCTGGGCTACGGCGACAACTTCCTGGCGGTGCTCATCTCGAACAGCGCCCTCGAAATGGCCCGGTTTCTGCGGGAGAGCTACCCCGACACCCGAGAAACGCGCGCCTCGGCCTATCTGGGCGACCTGCTGGTCACCTGCTACTCGGTCCACAGCCGCAACCGCAAGCTGGGACTGCTCATCGGACACGGCTGCACGGTGCGCGACGCACTGGACGAGATGACCCAGGTGGCCGAAGGCTATTTCGCCGCCGAGTGCATCCGCCACATCAACACGCGCCATCGGGTCCGAATGCCGATCGCCGACACGGTTTACGAGGTGCTCTACAAAGGCGCACCCGTACGCAAGGCGATGCAGGACCTGACCTCCGAGCTGGTCTGAGTGCCAGGGGAATCCCCCGCACGACACTCCTCCCGACCGGAACCGACTTCCCGGGCGGTGCGATCATCGCACCCCCTTACTGAGCGAATTTCATCCCCGCCCCGCATACCCGTATGACGGGCCGGACAAACCTACGAAGACCATGAATACCTTGCAGTTCGACCCCTCCCGCGCAGCAGTAGCCCTCTCCGACCAGGAGCGTGCGGAAGCCCTGCGCGCCAATGCGCTGCTCCACGACGGCAACGGCGCAGGCCACGACTTTCTGGGCTGGGTACACCTCCCCTCCTCCCTCGACGAGCCGGCGCTGGCCGCCATCGAAGCCGAAGCCGCCCGGCTGCGCGATCTGGCCGACACGATCCTTTGCATCGGCATCGGCGGCTCCTACCTCGGCGCACGCGCGGTGCTGGAGGCACTCGACGATCCGTTCGCGGCGCTGCACAACCGCAACACCCCCCGGCTGCTCTTCGCCGGGCAGAACCTCTCGGAGGAGTACACGGCCCGCCTGCTCGATGCGGTGCGCGACCGGTCGATCGCCGCGATCGTCATCTCCAAATCGGGCACCACGACCGAACCGGCCATCGCCTTCCGGCTGATCCGCGCCGAGATCGAACGCCGCTACGGACGCAAGGAGGCGGCCCGGCGGATCGTGGCCGTCACGGACCGCAGCCGCGGCGCGCTCAAGAGTCTGGCCGACCGGGAGGGATACCGCACGATGGTCATTCCCGACGACGTGGGCGGACGCTACTCGGTGCTGACCCCCGTCGGACTGCTGCCGCTGGCGGCGGCCGGAGTCGATATCCGCGCCCTGATCGACGGCGCACGAGAAATGGAGCGGGCGACGGCCCCGGAAGCCTCCTTCGAGGAGAACCCCGCAGCGCGCTATGCCGCCATCCGCAACGCCCTCTACCGCAAGGGATACAAGATCGAGATACTGGCCTCCTACGAGCCTCAGCTGCAATACATGACCGAGTGGTGGAAGCAGCTTTACGGCGAGAGCGAGGGCAAGCAGGGCCGAGGCATCTTCCCGGCGGGAGCCACATTCACGACCGACCTGCACTCGATGGGACAATACATTCAGGAGGGCGAACGCATGCTCTTCGAGACGGTCGTCTCCGTCGCCGGATCGGAAACGTGCGTCACGATAGAAACCGACCCCGAAGATGCCGACGGGCTCAACTTCCTGGCCGGCAAACGTCTTTCGGAGATCAACCGCACGGCAGAGCTGGGCGTGGCGCTGGCCCACACCGACGGCGGCGTACCCAACCTGCGCATCGAAATCCCCCGGCTCGATGCCCGCAACGTCGGCCGCCTGATCTACTTCTTCGAAAAGGCCTGCGGCATCAGCGGCTACCTGCTGGGGGTCAATCCCTTCGACCAACCCGGAGTGGAAGCCTACAAGAAGAACATGTTCGCGCTGCTGGGCAAGCCCGGCTACGAAGAGGAGGCCGAGCGGCTGCGCAAGCGGCTGTAACCCACAGCCCCCATAGCCCACAAACGCCCCGAAGTCCCGCCCGGATTTCGGGGCGTTTGCCGTTCGAACCCGGATGCACGAAGCGGATCGCGCTCCGCCGCCGGGAAGAGCGGCTGCAACGAGAGCTACGGCACCCGGGATTCAGGCTCCGCGGCAGCCGAAACCCTCCGCGCACGACAACAAACAACGGGAGCGGCCCGAAGGACCGCTCCCGCCTTATAAGGGAAACAACCGTTTATTAGTAGATACCCTGCTCGAGCATAGCCTGAGCGACCTTCATGAAGCCGGCGATGTTGGCGCCCTTCACGTAGTCGATGTGGCCGTCCTGCTGCTTGCCGAACTTCACGCAAGCCTCGTGGATGCTCTCCATGATGAAGTGGAGCTTCTCGTCCACCTCTTTGCCCGACCACGAGAGGTGCATGCAGTTCTGCGTCATCTCCAGACCCGAAGTAGCAACGCCACCTGCGTTTACAGCCTTACCGGGAGCGAAGAGGATACCTGCGCTCTGGAAAGCGTGGATAGCCTCCGGCGTGCAGCCCATGTTCGAAACCTCGGCAACGCACCAGGTGCCGTTCTTCAGCAGCTCGGCAGCGTCGTCGCCGTTGAGCTCGTTCTGGAATGCGCAAGGCAGCGCGATGTCGCACTTCACGCTCCAAGCCTTCTTGCCCGGAGTGAAGGTTGCCTGCGGGAACTTCTCTGCGAACGGAGCCACGATGTTGCGGTTCGAAGCGCGGAGCTCCAGCAGGTAGTCGATCATCTCCTCGTTCATACCCTCGGGAATATTGACGACACCGTCGGGACCCGAGATAGCGATAACCTTAGCGCCCAGCTCGGTAGCTTTCTTCGAAGCACCCCAAGCCACGTTACCGAAACCGGAAACGGCGATGGTAGCGCCCTTCAGGCTCTTGCCTGCGAGCTTGAGCATGTGCTCGACGAAGTAGAGAGCACCGAAGCCGGTTGCCTCCGGACGGAGGATCGAACCGCCCCAGGTCTCGCCCTTGCCGGTCAGCACGCCGGTGTGGTACTTGCGGGCGAGCTTCTGATACATACCGTTCAGGAAGCCGATCTCACGGCCGCCTACGCCTACGTCGCCGGCGGGAACGTCGGTATCAACACCGATGTTGCGCCAAAGCTCCAGCATGAAAGCCTGGCAGAAACGCATGATCTCAGCATCCGACTTGCCGACGGGATCGAAGTCCGAACCGCCCTTCGCGCCGCCCATGGGGAGGGTCGTCAGCGCGTTCTTGAAGGTCTGCTCGAAACCGAGGAACTTCAGCATGGAGGGGTTCACAGCCTTGTGGAAACGCAGACCGCCTTTGTAGGGACCGATCGCGCCGTTGAACTGCACGCGGTAGCCCAGGTTGGTCTGCACGGTGCCGTTGTCATCAACCCAGGTCACACGGAACGTGAAGATACGGTCGGGCTCCACGATGCGCTCGACGATCTTCGCCTTCTCGAATTCGGGATGCTGGTTGTAAACCTCCTCGATCGACTCGAGGACCTCGCGTACGGCCTGCAGGTATTCGTTTTCACCCGGGTGCTTACGCTCCAATTCTGCCATTAAGTTTTGTACGTTCATAATATTATGAATTTAAGTTGTGGTTTAACGTTGTCGCAAAGATAGTATTTATTCCGATAGATTGTAATTTATTTCGCACGAAAAGATTTCTTTTTCGCAGCACGCCTCCTCTTCCCCGCCGCCGGCAGGGATTCCGGCCCCTCCTCCGGGGCGGCGGAGGCATCCGCGGCAGAGAAAAAATCATGAAGTTTTCTCGGGCGATCGCACGGATCGAGCGGGAATTTCGTTATCTTTGTTGGGATCAAACTTTTCAACCGACAAAAAATGAGTTCCGACAAATATATCCTTCAGGAGGTCTCCGACAAACGCTCGGAGCGCGAGTTCCTCGACCTGCCCCGACGCATCTACAAAGGAAACAGAAACTGGGTCTGCCCCCTCGACGACTCGATCCGGGCGATCTTCGATCCGAAGAAAAACGAAATGTTCGCCTCGGGCGAGGCCATACGCTGGATCGCCCGCGACCGCGAGGGGCGGGTGGTCGGCCGCATCGCGGCTTTCTACGACCGGGAGCACGCCATGCTGGAGGAGCAGCCGACGGGAGGCTGCGGATTTTTCGAGGCGATCGACGACCAGCAGCTGGCCGACCGGCTCTTCGACGCAGCCCGCATGTGGCTCGCCAGCCGGGGCATGGAGGCGATGGACGGACCGATCAACTTCGGACCGCGCGACTCGTGGTGGGGGCTGCTGGTCGAGGGCTACCAGTTCCAGCCGCTGTTCGAGAACCCCTACAACCCACCTTATTATAAAGACCTTTTCGAGAACTACGGATTCAAGAACTACTTCAACCAGCACACCTACCTGCGGGAGCTGAACGTAGGCATGCTGAGCGACTCGGTCTATGAGCGGGTGAAGCGTCTCGAGGAGACGGCCGGCTACAGCTTCCGGCACATCTCCAAGGACAACCTCGAACAGGTGGCCGAGGACTTCCGTCTGATCTACAACAAGGCGTGGGCGCTCTTCTCGGGAGTCAAGGCGATGGACCGCGAAGAGGCGCAGCGCATCCTCAACACGCTGCGGCCCATCATCGACGAGCGGCTGATCTACTTCGCCTACTACAACGACGAGCCGATCGGCTTCTTCATCATGGTCCCCGACCTCAACCGCGTGATCGGGGCCTTCGACGGCAAACTGGGCTGGTGGAACAAGCTGCGCCTGATGTGGGCGCTCAAGGTATCGCACAAGGCCGACCGCATCTTCGGCCTGATCTTCGGCGTGGCGCCGGAGTTCCACGGCAAGGGCATCGAGTCGGGCATCATCCGCGAGTTCGAGAAGGTGGTGGACAAGCTCCCCTACAAGAGCCTCGAGCTGGCCTGGATCGGCGACTTCAACCCCGTGATGATGCGCATGGTCGAGAACTACGTCTGCGCCACCAAGCACAAGATGCACACCACCTACCGCTACCTGTTCGACCGCACCCGCGAGTTCCGCCGCTGTCCGCGCATGGGCGTGAAGCGGCGCGAGTAGGAACAATCCCGGATATTCACACAAATAAAAACGTAAGAATATGAAAACAACCGTTTTTACCAAACACCACATCGAGAACGGCGCCAAGATGGCCGAGTTCGCGGGTTACAACATGCCGATCGAATTCTCGGGCATCAACGACGAACACCTCTCGGTACGCAACAACGCCGGTGTCTTCGACGTAAGCCACATGGGCGAGGTGTGGGTCAAGGGTCCGAAAGCCGAGGCCTTCCTGCAGCACATTACCTCGAACGACGTGGCGGCCCTCTACGACGGCAAGGTGCAGTACACCTGCATGCCCAACGGCAAAGGCGGCATCGTCGATGACCTGCTGGTCTATCGCGTCGATGCCGAGACCTACCTGCTGGTCATCAACGCCGCCAACATCGACAAGGACTGGAAGCACATCGTCGAGCAGGGGGCGAAGTTCGGCCTGGAGGCCGGCCACGGCAAGCAGCTCTACAACGCCTCCGACGAGATCTGCCAGCTGGCCGTGCAGGGACCCAACGCCATGAAGATCGTCCAGAAACTGTGCGACGAGCCGGTCGAGAACATGGAGTACTACACCTTCAAGAAAACGAAGGTGGCCGGCGTGGATGCGATCCTCTCGATCACGGGCTACACCGGAGCGGGCGGCTGCGAGATCTACGTGGCCAACGAGGACGGCGAGAAGCTCTGGGAGGCGCTCTGGAAGGCCGGCGAGCCGGAAGGACTGAAGAACATCGGCCTCGGCGCCCGCGACACGCTGCGTCTGGAGATGGGCTTCTGCCTCTACGGCAACGACATCTGCGACACCACCTCGCCGATCGAGGCCGGACTGGGCTGGATCACCAAATTCGTCGAAGGCAAGGATTTCATCGACCGCGCCTACATGGAACAGCAGAAAGCCGGCGGCCTGACCCGCAAGCTGATAGGTTTCAAGATGATCGACCGCGGCATTCCGCGCCACGAGTACAAGATCGCCTCGCCCGAGGGCGAGATCATCGGCGAAGTGACCTCCGGCACCATGTCGCCCTGCCTGAAACAGGGCATCGGCATGGGCTACGTGAAAAAGGAGTATGCCAAGGTCGGCACGCAGATCGCCATCGTGATCCGCGAGAAGCTGATGAAGGCCGAAGTGGTCAAACTCCCCTTTGTCGGAACGAAATAGACCGCACGCCTACCCTGAAGAAGATTTTCCCCGGAAGCGGCCCGATCGCTTCCGGGGTTCTTTTTCTGCGCACCGCAGCCCGCATCGATTACCCATTTTACCTATTCGAGCCATGAACGACACACTCCGCCGCCTGCTGGCCTGCCTGCTGCTCTGCCTCTGCACCCTCACGGCCGCAGCCCAGACGCGGACGGTCCGGCAGCGCATAGCGCACCTGCTGCGGGAAAAGCACGCCACCGTCGGGGTCGCCGTACTGACCGACGACGGGGTGCGGATCCGCTGCAACGACCGCCGCCGTTATCCGCTGATGAGCGTGTTCAAACTCCACGTGGCACTCGCCCTCCTGGACCGGATGGAGCGGGAGCAGATCTCGCTCGACAGCCTCATCCGCATCGAAGCGTCGCAGTTGCTGCCCGACACATACAGCCCGCTGCGCGACCGGTACGGCTGCCGTGAAAAACCCTCCCGCTGCGGGAACTGCTGCGCTACAGCCTCTCGCTGAGCGACAACAACGCCTGCGACATACTGATCGGACTGGCGGGCGGAATCGACTCCGTGAGCGGCTACCTCCGCCGGATCGGCGCACGGGGCTTCGCCCTCTCGCAAACGGAGGACGACATGCACCGCGACATACGCAACTCCTACAAAAACCGGAGCCGCCCCTCCGCGACGGTGCTCCTGTTGCACCGCACCCTCGAAGGCTCCCTGCTGCGACCCGACCACCGCGATTTTCTGCGCGACTGCCTGATCGCCACCTCCACCGGTCCCGACAAACTGAAAGGGATGCTGCCCGAGGGGACGATCGTCGCACACAAGACCGGCTCATCCGACCGCACGCCGCAGGGGATCAAGATCGCCGACAACGATGTCGGCATGATCCTCCTGCCCGACGGAAGACGATGCTACATCGCCGTATTCGTCAGCGAGTCGCGGGAGAGCGACACGGACAACGCCGCCCTCATCGCACGCATCGCCCGGATCGTGTACGACGGTCTGAGCGGGAGAGAATCCGCCCCGCTGCCCCCTTCCCGGCGGAAATAGCCCGCGCAGGGAGAAAATAGCCCGCACCCGAGAGGAGACAACCCGTGCCAAACCGACTGCGGCGCATGCAAAAACCCCTTCCGACCGAATCGGAAGGGGTTTTCCTGCAAAGGCGGCGGCCGAAAGCCGCCCCTTATGAGTGTGCCGGCAGCTACTTCGCATAGGCGACCGAGCGCGTCTCGCGGATGACCGTGATCTTGACCTGACCTGGGTAGGTCATCTCGTCCTGAATCTTCTTGGCAATATCGTGCGACAGATTCTCGGACTCCATGTCGGAGAGCTTCTCCGCACCGACGATCACACGCAGCTCGCGTCCGGCCTGGATCGCATAGGTCTTCACGACACCGGGATACGAAAGAGCGATGTCCTCCATCTCCTTCAGGCGCTTGATGTAGCTCTCGACCACCTCGCGGCGGGCACCGGGACGAGCGCCCGAAATGGCATCGCAGACCTGGATGATCGGAGCGATGAGCGAGGTCATCTCCACCTCGTCGTGGTGCGCGCCGATGGCATTGCACACCTCGGCCTTCTCCTTGTACTTCTCGGCGAGCTTCATGCCAATGATTGCGTGCGGCAGTTCGGGCTCGTCATCGGGCACCTTGCCTATATCGTGCAGCAGACCGGCACGGCGGGCCGTCTTGGGGTTGAGTCCCAGCTCGGCCGCCATGATACCCGCCAGGTTGGCCGTCTCGCGGGCGTGCTGCAACAGGTTCTGTCCATAGGACGAGCGGTACTTCATCTTGCCAATCATGCGGATCAGCTCGGGGTGCAGGCCGTGGATGCCCAGGTCGATGGCCGTACGCTTGCCGACCTCGACGATCTCCTCCTCGATCTGCTTCTGCACCTTGGCCACCACCTCCTCGATGCGGGCGGGGTGGATGCGTCCGTCGGTTACCAGCTGGTGAAGCGCCAGACGGGCGATCTCGCGCCGCACGGGATCGAAACCGCTCAGAATGATCGCCTCCGGCGTATCATCGACGATGATCTCGATGCCGGTGGCTGCCTCCAGCGCCCGGATGTTGCGCCCCTCGCGGCCGATGATGCGTCCCTTGACCTCGTCGCTCTCGATATTGAAGACCGTCACGGCATTCTCGATGGCCGTTTCGGTAGCCACGCGCTGGATCGAGGCCACGATGATGCGCTTGGCCTCCTTCGTCGCGGTCAGACGCGCCTCCTCGATCGTCTCGCTGATGTAGGATGCGGCATCGGCCTTGGCATCGGCCTTCATGTTCTCGATCAGGATATTCTTCGCCTCCTCCGAGCTGAGGCCGGATATCTGCTCCAGACGCACGTTCTGCTCCTGCATCAGGCGGTCGGACTCCTCCTTCTGGTGCTTGAGCGACTGGATCTGCGCCTCCAACTGCTCTTTCAGACGGGCATTCTCCTTATTCTTGTTCTCCAGGTCGCGCTGCTGGTTCTTCAGGTTGTT
>JAIEHQ010000002.1 GCA_029065825.1 Alistipes sp. | reverse complement strand
TTGCAGCGCAGGGCGATCCCTTTCTCACCGGACAGCGGCTCGCAGCTCTCGCACACGGTGGTGAACAGCTCGGCCGGGGAGAAGACGATCCAGCTGATCGAGATCTTGTTGGCATCGAGCCGGTAAAAGTCCAGAAGATCGGTCACCAGCCCCAACAGCCGGTCGGCCGCCTCCTTCATGCGATGCAGGTAGATGCGACACCCTTTCTCCCGCTCGGTGCGGGCCATCAGGTCGATATACCCCATGATCGCCCCAAGCGGCGCCTTGATGTCGTGCGTGACGGCCAGCATCAGTTTTTCGCGCTCCTCGATCAGCACCTCGTTGCGGTCGTTGGCCTGTTCGAGACGGCGCTTGTAGCGGTCGCTGCGCGTGATGTCGCGCCAGAGCATCCCGACGAAGAAGAGCACCACCAGAAACAGACCGCCCATGACCGAGACCATCACGCGCAGCGACTGCCTGCGCACCTCCCCGAGCGAGCGGATGCGATCCCAAAGGTAGGCGGTCTCCTCCTCTTCGAAATCGACGATCAGGCGGTAGATCCTGCGGTCCACCTGGCGATTGTTGCGTTCGAGCTGCAGCCCCTCCTGCCGCGCCTTGTCGTAGAGTGCGATGTGTTCGCTCATTACCTTGCGCTCCAGCACCTCGAGGATCGAAGCGATCGTATCGCCCAGATCGCGCGGCAGGGTATCGATCTCCACATGGGTCGTCACGACCAGCTGGGAATCGACCTTGGGCGGAGCGAACAGATCGCCGAAACGGCGGAAAAAATTACGCTTCTTGCGGGGCATGAGCCGCATCGTGTCGCGCACGACCAGCGTATCGTGCCGTTCGTGTCTGGCCAGCGAATCGAGCAGGGGAACGATCTGCCGGATGTTCTTGTGGAGCACGGCCGACTCGGACGAGGCACGCAGGTTGTGGTCGAGCGCCAGCACCCCGTCCACCTTTTCGCGCAGCAGCAGCACGAGCGTGTCCAGACGGCTCCGCTGGAGGCTGTCGTCGGTCCACTCCCGCAGCGAATCGATGTCGCGGTGCACCTGCTCGACCTCCTCGGTGTAGCGCTCCCGGTAATCGGGGTAGCCGGCGATGAGCATCTGCCCGCAGCTTTCCGCCTCGTAAAGATGGTAGAGCGTCTGACTGACCAGCATGCGCCGCTGCTGGAGCAGCTTCTGGCTGTCGTCCTCGATCATCAGGGGAGCGATCTGCCTCCATACTCCCACGGCAGCCATCACACCGAGCAACGCCACGATCAGGTAGCCGACTGCCATTTTCAAACGTACCGAATTAGACTCCTTCATAGTTTTCACTTTTCTACCGTCCGCCGGCGGAGACCGACGACCCGGATTCCCAGTGCCGTCGTCGTGTCGATGCCGAAGCGGCACTCCCGATCGGCACACGCCTCCAGGCACGCCGCCACCTCGGGGCAGGTCGGCTTCGTCCGCTCATTGCTTTTCATTCTCTCCACCGGACATGCGTCCGGCCGATCGGACCGGTTCCACCGCGCAAAGATAACTGCGTTCGGGCGTTTTGCGCAGTCTTACTCCCGGAAAATTTCGCACCGGCGGCACCCCCGGCACGGCGGGAGCTTCCAGCGGGAAAAACGAAGGAGAGAGGTCTCTTCCGAAACCTCTCTCCCCGATCCGTACCGACGGCGGGCACTTCCCGCTGTGTCGGGCGAAGCGCCGTTACAGCACGTGCCGCACCCTCCGTCGCACTCGCTCGGCTACTTCTTGCCGGCCTTGGCCTTTTTCGCGGCTTTCTTCGCCTTTTTGCCGCAGCCTTTCTTGTCGGCGCAGCAGCCCTTGCCGCAGTCGCCGCCCACGAGCGTCATCTCCTCGAGCAGCCAGCCCGAATCGGCGAACTTGTCGATCAAGAAGAGCACGTAGCGTACATCGACACCGATCGTGCGCTGCACCTCAGGCTCGAAGGCTATGTCGCCCGACATGGCCTCCCAGTTGCCGTCGAACGCCAGGCCGATCAGCTCGCCCCGGCCGTTCATCATCGGCGAACCCGAGTTGCCGCCCGTAATGTCGCAGTTGGCCAGGAACGCCACCGGCAGCTCGCCGTCGCGGTTGGCCCAACGGCCGAAATCCTTCTTCTCGTAAAGCTCGCGCAGCTTGGCCGGCACGACGAACTCGGGATTCTCGGGGTTCTCCTTCTCCATCACGCCCTTGAGCGTGGTGTAGTACTCGTATTTCACGCCGTCCATCGGCTCGTAGGGAAGCACCTGGCCGTAGGTCATGCGCAGCGTGAAGTTGGCATCGGGATAGAACGCCTTGTCGGGCTGCATGCGCATCAGACCGGCGATATAGCGGCGGTGACCGTCGGCGAAACGGAAGTCGGTGGCCGTCATCTTGCCGCGCAGCTCGCCCATCTTGCCGATGACCGACTCGGCCAGCACCACGGCAGGATCCTCCGCCACCTGGTCGGGAGCGACAGCCGTCGCCTTCTCGTAGGAGGTAAAGGCCGAATTGTCGTAGAGATAATCCACATAAGCGTCGATGTCGCCGCCGAAACGGGCGTCGATCACCTCGGCGAAGACGCTCGGAAGCTCCTCTACGTTCTCGCGCACCATCGCCAGCATCCGCTTGGCCACCTTGCGGTCGGTGGGCATGTTGTAGTCCTTGTAGAACTGGACGTAATACTCCTCCAGACGCTGCTTCAGCTCATCGGTAACCTCCTCGGCATTGAGAATGCGGTGCGCCGAGATGGCCGGCGAGATGATCTCCACGGCCATCCCCAGCGCCTCGCTCAGATACTGCAGCGAAGCGGTGCAGGAGCGGCTCTGCTCGAGTGCCTCGCGGATCGTGGGGAGCGCATCCGAGAAACCCTCCTCGGGCAGCGTATTGGCATCGGCCCACACCTGGAAAGCAGCCTCCTGAGCCTCTTTCTTGGCCTTCACGTCGAGCTTCTTCACACCGCGCATCATGCCGATGGTGTTCTTCCAGTAGTTGGACGAACCGGCATACTTCGAAGCGTACTGGATGCGCACCTTGTCGCTGGCGAGCATGTCCTTCTTGAGGATCTCCTGACGTGCGCCGCGGATGGCCACGCGCTGGGGACCGGTCACGTTGAGCAGCTCGTCGATCTCATAGGAGGTCATGTAGCGCTGGGTCGATCCGGGGAAGCCCATGATCATCGCGAAATCGTTCTCCTCGATGCCGTCGAGCGATATTTTCAGATGGTTCTCGGCACGGTAGGGTACGTTCTCGGGGGAGTAGGCCGCCGGATTGTTCTCCTTGTCGGCGTAGATGCGGAAGATCGAGAAGTCGCCCGTGTGGCGCGGCCACATCCAGTTGTCGGTCTCGCCGCCGAACTTGCCGATCGACGAGGGGGGCGTGCCCACCAAACGGATATCGCGGAAAATATCCTGCACGAAGGCGAAATACTGGTTGCCGCCGAAGAAGCTCTTGACGGCGATCGTCTTGCCGGGATACTCCGCCGCGAGGCGCTCGCGCAGCGCCTCGATGTTGCGCTCGACGATCTCGACACGCTCGCTGCCGCCGGCGATCGAAGGCACCGATCCCAGCACCTCGGGCGTCACGTCGAGGATCTGGCGGATGAAGGTCACGGTAAGTCCCGGAGCAGGCAGCTCATCGGCGTTGGACGAAGCCCAGAAGCCGTCCTTGAGGTAGTCGTGCTCGACGGACGACAGCTCCTGGATCGAGGCGTAGCCGCAGTGGTGGTTCGTGAACACCAGACCCTCGGGCGACACCACCTCGCCCGTGCAGCCGTTGCCGAAGATGACGATGGCATCCTTGAGCGAGGAGCCGTTGATCGAGTAGATCTGCTCGGCGGTCAGCTCGCACCCTTTGGCGCGCATGTCGCCGATGTTCATTTTCTGGAGGTAGGGCAGCAGCCACATACCCTCGTCGGCCGAGGCGGTCAGCGAAACGACCGCAGCAGCCAGACACAAAAACAGTTTTTTCATCGTTGTTCTGATAATAATTATTGAAAGTTTGTTGATAAGTTCCTTTTCATCCGTTCCGGCAGCTCCGCCGCCGAGGGGTTATCCGAGTTCGATCATGTTGCGGATGGAGCGCTCGGCACGCCGGCGCACCTCCTCGTCGATCTCCACCTCGGGCGACTCGTCGCGCAAAGTGGAGAGGATGTTTTCGAGCGTGACCATCTTCATGTAGCGGCACTCGTTGCATCCGCACGTCGCATCGTCGGGAGGCGCCGGAATGAACACCTTGTCGGGACAGAGGCGCTTCATCTCGGCCAGGATGCCCGCCTCGGTGGCCACGATGAACTCGCGCGCCCCGTTCGTGCGGCAATACTCCAGGATCGCGGCCGTCGAACCGACGAAGTCGGCCGCCTCGACCACATAGGCGCGGCACTCGGGATGAGCCACGGTGCGGGCTTCGGGGTGCTGCCGCTGCAGCTCCAGGATCTTCTCGAGCGAGAACTCCTCGTGCACGTGGCAGGCACCGTCCCAGACCACCATGTTCTCCCGCCCGGTCAGCTTGCGGATATAGCCGCCCAGGTTGCGGTCGGGCGCGAAGAGGATCGGCTGGTCGGCCGGAATCGACTCGACGACCCGCAGCGCGTTGGAGGAGGTGCAGCAGATGTCGGTCAGCGCCTTCACGCCGACCGTCGTATTGACATAGGAGACCACCGTGTGCCCGGGGTATTTCGCCCGGAAGGCGGCGAACTCCTCCGCATCGCACGAAGCGGCCAGCGAGCAGTCGGCCTCGGGGCAGGGGAGGAGCACCTTCTTTTCGGGCGAGAGCACCTTGGCCGTTTCGCCCATGAAGCGCACCCCGGCGAAAAGAATGATCGCCGCATCGGTCTTCTGCGCCTGGATCGAGAGGGCGAGCGAGTCCCCGAGAAAGTCGGCGACCTGCTGCACCTCGGGCCGCGTGTAGTAGTGGGCCAGAATCACGGCGTTCTTCTCCCGCTTCAGCCGGAGGATCTCCTCCATGAGTTTCGACGAGTTTTCAACCATCGTTTTTTATTTTTACTTTTTATTAATTTTTAAAGATTAATTTAAGAATAGAAATAATACCTGTCGATTGTGTGGATAACTTTTCCGGCAATCGGGTTGTTCACGTATTTCGATTCCATTGTGTATAAGTCGCCTCTCTTTTTCCTTGTCGCAGCGCCCTCCGTCGGGGAATCCGTCGGGTTATCGACAAATGTTCATAATCGCTTTCGACATTTCGACATTTTCGGGTTATTCACATTTCCCCTCCGTTCCGGTCGATAACGCACAGCGATAACTTTCGAAAACTTTTTTTTGCCGTTCCGTGATTTTTTCCATACCGTCGCGAAGATCGGAGTTGCAAGCGGATCGCCGTTTTTCTTTTCAAAAGTTGTTATCGGGTTTTCAACAGAGTTATTCCTTCATCGGAGCGCTTTTTCAACAATCCTGTCGGCTATCTCCCGGTAGCAGGGGGCCACCCGCGGGTCGATCGCGGCGGAGGGGGTTCCGTTGTCGGCACCCTCCATGATGGACTGTATGATCGGTATCTCGCCCAGAAAATCGACTCCGTTCTCTGCGGCGTAGCGGCGGGCGCCTCCCCGTCCGAAGAGGTAGTAGCGGTTTTCGGGCAGCTCCTCGGGAGTGAACCAGGCCATGTTCTCGATGATGCCCGCCACCGGAATGTTTACCTGCGGGTTGCGGAACATCTCCACGCCGCGTCGCACGTCGGCGACGGCGACCTGCTGGGGGGTGGAGACGATCGCCGCGGCGGAGATCGTCAGCTCGGAGATGATCGACAGATGGATGTCGCCCGTGCCGGGGGGCAGATCGACCAGCAGGAAGTCGAGGGCTCCCCAGCGGGTCTGGTGGATCATCTGCCGCAGTGCGTTTACCGCCATCGCGCCGCGCCATAGCAGCGCGTCGTCGGGTTTGATGAAGAAGCCGATCGACATGATCTTGATTCCCTGCGCTTCGGCCGGGAGGATGATGTCGCGCCCCTCTTCCGAGACGGCTTCGGGGAGGTAGCCTTCGAGACCGAACATGCGGGGCTGCGAGGGACCGTAAATGTCGGCATCGAGGATGCCGACGCGGAAGCCCCTGTCGCGCAGGGCGACGGCCAGGTTTGCCGTTACGGTCGATTTGCCGACTCCGCCCTTGCCCGAGGCGATCGCCACCACGCGGGCTATGTCGCCCGTGGTGGTGTGTTTCTCGGCCGGTTCGGGCCGCCGCGGAGCCGCCTCCTTGATCAGAACGGCGACATTGCCGGTTTCGGGAAAGCGCTCCCTGAGCAGGGTTTCGATCTGTCGTTTGATTTTGGTGGCGAACGGGTCGCGCGCCTTGGGGAAGTTCAGCGTGACGGAAATTTTCGCTCCGTCGGCAGTGATTTTTTCGACCAGGCCGCTCGTCACGATTCCCCGCTGCGTTTCGGGATGGAGGATTTCGTCGAGCAATTCTCTGATTTTCTCTTCCATGATTTTATATGAGTTTGCCCTACAAAGATAGCGATTTATTCGGTTCGCAAGACATAATTCGCGGCGGAATGGCAAAAACATATTATCGAAATACGATAAAATATATTTGTTTGTCAAAAGACGAATCGTTATATTTGCATTATAAAATATGTAACAGATTATCGAAACAAATCAATTGAAGCAGTTATGAAGTTTTTGAAAATGTTTTTGGCGGGGCTGCTCGCGTTCTTCGTCGGAGGGGCGGTGGTGACCTTCTTCGGGGTGGCGATCTTGTTGGGAGTCATCAGTTCTCTCTCGTCGCAGACCCCTGCCGCGATCGGATCGCATGCGATCCTGAAGATCGATTTCTCGGAAGATCTGGTCGAAGCGCCGAGCGGCAATCCGTTCGATTCGTTCGACTTCGCCACCATGACCTCGACACCCCGTGTGACGCTCTACGACGCGCTGCGGGCGATCGGGGCGGCGAAGGAGGATCCCCGCATCGAGGGCATCTACATTCGTCCCGAGGGGAGCGGCGGCGGATTTTCGGCGGCCGTGCTGGAGGAGTTGCGCGAGGCGGTGGAGGATTTCCGCCGCAGCGGTAAGTTCGTGGTGGCCTATAACGAGACCTTCTCGCAGGGAGAGTATTACCTGGCTTCGGCGGCCGACAAGATTTATATGGAGCCGCACGGAGGCATGGAGTGGAGCGGTCTCTCCTCGACGCTGATGTTCTTCAAGGGGCTTTTCGACAAGCTGGACATAGAGGCCGAGATCTTCCGTCCGACCGCCTGCAGGTACAAGAGCGCCGTCGAGCCCTACTTCCTTGCCGGCATGTCGGAGGAGAACCGCCGGCAGATGCAGCGCCTGGCCGACTCCCAGTGGGGGGTAATCGTCGGGGCGGTGGCCGCTTCGCGCGGAATCGAGGTGGCCGAGCTGAACCGCCTGGCCGACCGGCTGGAGGTGTCGCTCGCCTCGGAGGCGCTGGAGCACCGCCTGATCGACGGACTGCTGTTCGAGGATCAGATGGATGAGGTGTTCCGCCAGTACGGCGCCACGCCCGACGAAGAGGGCGGGTTCTCGTTCGTGAAGCTCGGCGACTACGCTTCGCAGCTGACCGTCGATGTGCGCAATATCTCCTCGCCGGCGGTGGCGGTCGTCTATGCCGACGGAGCCATCGTCGATGGCAGGGGGACGGGCAAGGATATTTACGGAAACACGCTGGCCGCGACGCTGGCCGACGTGCGCCGCGACGACGACGTGGCGGCCGTCGTGCTGCGCGTCAATTCGCCGGGCGGCAGTGCGCTTGCCTCCGACGTGATCTGGCGCGAGATGGAGCTGCTGCGCGAGCAGAAGCCCGTGATCGTGTCGATGGGCGGCTATGCCGCCAGCGGCGGCTACTACATCTCCTGCGGAGCGGATGCCATCCTGGCCGACCGGACGACCCTGACGGGTTCGATCGGCGTGTTCGGTATGTTCCTGCGCATGGAGGATGCGCTGCGCAACAAGCTGGGCATCACGTTCGACGCGGTGCGCACCAACACCTCCTCCGACATGGGCGTGATGCGGCCGCTGACCCGTTCCGAGCGTGCGGCGATCATGCGCGGGGTGGATGAGGTGTACGACACCTTTACCGCCAATGTGGTCGAGGGGCGCAACCTGCCGCTGGATCGGGTGCTCGAAATCGCGGGCGGACGTGTCTGGAGCGGCGAGGATGCCGTGCGGATCGGGCTGGCCGATGCCAACGGCGGCCTGCGTGCGGCGCTCTCGGTGGCGGCCGAGAAGGCGGGCCTGGGCGACGGTTTCCGCGTGGTCGAGCGGGTCGAGGCTCCCTCCGGAGTGGCGGCTCTCTTCTCGGGCTTCGCGGCCAGGGTCAAGGCCGACATGGTGGCTGACGAGCTGGGCCCCTGGGCGGCGGAATGGAGCCGTCTGCGCCAGGCGGTGGGGCAGCAGGGCATCGTCATGTACTGCCCCTGCGAAACTGCCTTCGAATAGCGGGGCAGGGTGTTCCGGCCTCCGGCGGCGCGGATACTCCGGCCGTCGCGGGGCGCACGATCGAAACTTGAAAAACAACGGATATTATGGATGGAAATATGATTCTGGAGGTCGAGCACGTCAGCAAGCGTTTCGCCAAACACACGGCGCTGGACGACGTGTCGCTCTCCATACCCCGGGGATCGGTGTACGGTCTGTTGGGACCCAACGGTGCGGGCAAGACCACGCTCATCCGCATCATCAACCGCATTACGGCGCCCGACCAGGGGCGCGTGATCCTCGACGGCCGCGAAATCCGGCCCGAGGACGTTTACCGCATCGGCTACCTGCCCGAGGAGCGGGGGCTTTACAAGAAGATGAAGGTGGGCGAACAGGCGGTCTTCTTCGCCCGGCTCAAGGGACTCTCGCGCCGCGATGCGGTGGCGGGACTGAAGAAATGGTTCGTCAAGTTCGGCATAGAGTCGTGGTGGGACCGCAAGGTCGATGAGCTGTCGAAGGGCATGGCCCAGAAGGTGCAGTTCATCGTCACGGTGCTCCACGAGCCGGAGCTGCTCATCTTCGACGAACCTTTCTCGGGCTTCGACCCGATCAACGCCAACCTGCTCAAGGAGGAGATTCTCGGCCTGCGCGACAAGGGGGCGACGGTCATCTTCTCGACCCACAACATGTCGTCGGTCGAGGAGATCTGCGACCACATCACGCTCATCAACCGCTCGCGCAATGTCCTGACGGGCCGCGTCGATGAGATCCGGCGGCGGCACGGCAACAACATCTTCCAGGTGGCCTACCGGGGCGACCGCGACCTGCTCGACCGGGCGCTGGCGGGGGAGTGCGAGATCATGGAGCACCCCGAGCAGGAGTTGGGTGCGGCCTACGCCTCGCTCAAGATCCACGTGCACGACGATGCCCGCGTGCGGAGCGTCATCGGTCGCATAAACGAGACGGTCGAGCTGCGTTCGTTCACGGAGCTGATCCCCTCGATGAACGACATCTTCATCCGCGCCGTCGGCGGGCAGCTCGAAGAGGCGCAGCCTGTCGGGAACGAATCGTCGAACAGTTAAAAACAGCGAAACTATGGCAACAACGAAAATAGGAATCATCATCGCCCGTGAATTCAACGAACGGGTGCGCAAGAAGTCGTTCATCCTGACGACGATCCTGATGCCGGTGCTGATGATCGGCCTGATGGTCGCGCCGACGCTCATCATGCGTTACTCGAAGGGCGAGACGCGTCATATCTCCGTGATCGACCGCAGCGACATCATCGCGCCGAAGCTCGAAAGCGGCGAGGAGGTGATCTTCGAAGAGACCGACCTCGACCTGGAGGAGGCCCGCCGCGACCGGACCGACCTCTTCGGCATCCTCTGGATCGGGGAGGACGTGATGACCAATCCGAGCAACGTGAAGCTCTACACCAACGGCTCCTCGTCGATCATCGTCGAGGAGAGCATTTCGGGGCAGATCGCCGACATCATCGAGAAGGAGAAACTCCGGGCCTACGACATCGACAACCTGGCGCAGATTCTCGAAGAGGTCGATACCAAAGTCTATATGCAGGTTTTCCGCAACGACCAGACCTCCGGGGAGGGCGACGACAAGCAGGCCAACTCGTCGGTCGTGGCTACGGCGGCTGGCTTCGTGCTGGCGATGATCCTCTACATGTTCCTGCTCATCTACGGAAGCATGGTCATGCAGTCGGTCATCGAGGAGAAGAACAACCGCGTGCTGGAGGTGGTCGTCTCGTCCGTCAGCCCGTTCCAGCTCATGCTGGGCAAGATTCTGGGCATCGCCTCGGTGGCGGTGGTGCAGGTGCTGATCTGGGGCGTGCTCATCTGCGGCGTGGGCGCTTTCGTCATGCCGCAGCTCATTCCCGCCGACATGATGGGCAGCGTCGAGGCGATGCAGGCCGGAACGCTCGATCCCGCTGTCGCGGGGGGGGACATCGAGATGGTGCAGATGCTGGCCACGGCGACCGATTTCGGCTTCGTGCTCCAGCTGTTCGTCTATCTGCTGCTCTACGTGGTGGGCGGCTACCTGCTCTATTCGGCCATGTTCGCGGCCGTCGGTTCGGCGGTGGACAGCGTGCAGGATGCCCAGCAGCTGCAGACGCCTATAACGATTCCGATCATCCTGAGCATCTTCGTGATGATGGCCGTGATGAAGGATCCCAACTCGCCGCTGGTCTTCTGGTTCTCGCTCATTCCCTTCACTTCGCCCGTCGTGATGATGGCACGCATCCCGTGCGGCATCCCCACCTGGGAGATCGTCCTCTCGCTGGTGCTGCTCTACATTACGTTCGTCGCCATGGTCTGGCTGGCGGCCAAGATCTACCGCGTCGGAATCTTCATGTACGGCAAGAAGCCGACCTTCAAGGAGCTGTACAAGTGGGTGCGCTACAAATATTGATCCGCCGGAGTTTCCTCCGCGCAACGAAAAAAAGAGAAGGAGCGTATCCTTCTCTTTTTTCATTCGCCGAATCCGTGCGCTGCGCGGATCTCTGCCCAAAGCTGCGTGTTGCGCACGATCCACCAGCCGACCATTGCTGATCCGATGCACAGAATCGTGATCGGGTGCGTCGCGAGGTGTCTTGTCCGGAGCGCCGTCCGGCTGTTGCCGAAGTAGGAGCCGAGCAGCACCGCCAGGTAGGGGGTAAGCAGCGCCAGATAGGGGTTGTGCCAGAAAGCGGCCGCCGGCTCGCCGTGCAGCAGGGCGCTCACGGCCCTTTGCGCTCCGCATGCCGGACAGTCGCAGCCTGTGAGCGTGCGGAAGAGGCATCGGGGCATCAATCCCGAATCCCCGAAAAGGAGTATCCAAAGACAGCCCAAAGCCGCCGGTATCGCACCGTTTCGGAGCTGCCGGGCGCGCGATCGTCTTCTATCTGTTGGTATTGACGATCCTCTTTCCTTCGCCATCCGTGAAGTTGCCGCATGCGATGACGATGAAGTCGATCAGCGACCAGACACCGCAGCAGCCCAGTGTGATGAGCTGGAGTATTCCCGTCCCCGTTTTCCCTACGTAGAAGCGGTGTACGCCGATGCCCCCGAGAAAAAAGCAGAGCAGCAGGGTGGTCATCCAGTCCTTGTCGCTTCGTTCTCCCGCATCCAGAGTGGCAGGTGTCGGTTTGACGGCGCAGCCGCATTTCACGCACACGACGGCCTTGTCGTCGATTTCCGTGCCGCAATTGTTGCAATACATGTTTTTCGTTGAATTGATCCGCCCGCACCCCGGCGGAATTTGCCAAACAGAAAGCGTGGTGCCGAAAACTTATTTCTGTCGAGCAGGTCGTAGGATTACCTTTGGATTATAAATAAGCATCAACTCCCACGCCTATACCCACGAATGGATACGACGCGGCAAGATGTCAGCCTATCCCCAATCCAAGTGAATTTCCTACGTTCGCTCAACGGGAACAAACTTACACTTTCCGTGTTTGTCTATATGTTCGACAAATTTAACGAACATATTCGAGAAATGCAACACCTCGGTTCTTCCGGGGGCGTTCGCTGCGGCAAGGGGGCGGCGGAGCCGGTTTTTCCCGCCCCGTTTTGGAGGAACGGATAATAATAGCTAATTTTGAACGGGATTATCGGTGGCGGTGCGCCGTCGTGTCGGGTCCCTGCGGGGTATCGGCCGGCGGCCGGCCCGCGACAACGGTCAAACGGAGAATACAGAATATGGCTGTACGCTATTACAACGACGACTGCACCTACCGTCTGCCGCAGAAGCGGCTGACGGCCGAATGGTTGCGCGCGGTGGCCCGCGAGGAGGGCTACGAGCTGGGCGATGTGACCTATGTCTTCTGCTCGGCGGCCCGGCTGCTGGAGATGAACCGGCAGTTTCTGGGGCACGACTACTACACCGATGTCATCACGTTCGACTACAGCGACCGCAAGGGTTCGGGCATCGTCTCGGGCGATGTCTTCATCGACGTGGAGACCGTTGCCGACAACGCCCGGCAGTACGGTGCCACGACGCTCGGCGAGATGCGCCGGGTGGTGGTGCACGGCGTGCTCCATCTCTGCGGACAGAAAGACAAGACTCCCCGTGCCAACGCGCAGATGCACCGCAAGGAGGACCGCTATCTCGCCCTGTGGGAGCAGCTCGCCGGCGCGGCGAAGTGATCCGCTCCGGCTGTCGCCCCGAAGGGCCGCTGCCCGCTTCGCGGGCGGTGCAGCCTGCGTGCGCCTCGGCTCGGGGCGGTGCAGATCCGAAAGAATAAATGGGGTTTTCGTTTCCGATTATTGGAAAAATCACTACTTTTGACACAAAATAGTAACCGCAAGCATTCCAACGAAGCAATATGAGCAAATCTTTCGAACGTTATCTGGTCACTTCGGCCCTGCCTTACGCCAACGGACCGGTTCATATCGGCCATCTGGCGGGAGTCTATATTCCGTCGGACATTTACGTGCGCTACCTGCGTCTGCGGGGGCGCGACGTGATCTCGGTGTGCGGCAGCGACGAGCACGGCGTGCCCATCACGATCAAGGCCCGCAAGGAGGGGGTTACGCCGCAGGATGTGGTGGACCGCTACCACGAGATGATCAAGCGTTCGTTCGAGGGGCTCGGCATGTCGTTCGACATCTATTCGCGCACTTCGTCGGCGACCCACGCCAAGACGGCATCGGATTTCTTCCGCAAGCTCTACGATGACGGCAAGTTCATCGAGCGCACCTCGGAGCAGTTCTACGATACGGAGGCCCAGACTTTCCTGGCCGACCGCTATATCGTCGGCACCTGTCCGCGCTGCGGCAACGAGCGCGCCTACGGCGACCAGTGCGAGAAGTGCGGTTCGACGCTCTCGCCCGATGAACTGCTCGACCCCCGCAGCGCCGTCTCCGGCTCCGTGCCCGAGAAGCGTAGTACCAAACACTGGTATCTTCCGCTGGACAAGTACGAGGGATTCCTCCGCGAGTGGATCCTCGACGGTCACAAGGAGTGGAAGTCCAATGTCTATGGCCAGTGCAAGAGCTGGCTCGACGGCGGCCTGCAGCCCCGTGCCGTGAGCCGCGACCTGGAGTGGGGTATCCCCGTGCCGGTCAAGGGTGCCGAGGGCAAGGTGCTCTACGTCTGGTTCGATGCGCCGATCGGCTACATCTCGGCGACCAAGGACCTCACGCCCGACTGGGAGAAGTACTGGAAGGACGAGGGGACCAAGATGGTTCATTTCATCGGCAAGGACAATATCGTCTTCCACTGCATCGTCTTCCCCTCGATGCTGCGTGCGCACGGCGGATACATTCTGCCCGAGAATGTTCCGGCCAACGAGTTCCTCAATCTGGAGGGCGAGAAGATCTCCACCTCGCGCAACTGGGCCGTGTGGCTCCACGAGTACCTGGAGGATTTCCCCGGCAAGGAGGACGTGCTGCGCTACGTGCTCTGCGCCAATGCCCCCGAAACGAAGGACAACGACTTCACGTGGAAGGATTTCCAGGCGCGCAACAACAACGAGCTGGTAGCCGTGCTGGGCAACTTCGTCAATCGCGCCTTGGTGCTCACGCACAAATATTTCGACGGGGTGGTGCCCGCCTGCGGGGAGCTTACGGAGTATGACCTCCAGACGCTGCGCGAGCTGTCGGCCGTGAAGGAGCCGCTGGAGAACGAGATCGAGAACTACCGCTTCCGCGAGGCGCTCCGCGAGGCGATGAACATCGCCCGTCTGGGCAACAAATACCTGGCCGACACGGAGCCGTGGAAGCTCATCAAGAGCGATCCGGAGCGGGTCAAGACCATCCTGAATGTGGCGTTGCAGATTACGGCCAACCTTTCGGTGGCCATCGAGCCTTTCATGCCTTTCTCGGCCCGGAAGATCGTCGGCATGCTTCAGGCCGGTCCCTTCGGCTGGGAGCGGCTCGGGGCTTCCGATCTGCTGGCTGCGGGTCATCGGATCGGGGAGGCTGCGCTGCTTTTCGAGAAGATCGAGGACGACGCCATCCAGCGTCAGCTCGACAAGCTGGCGGCCGCGAAAGAGGCCAATGCGATGAACGAAGCGGCACAGCATGTCGCCGAGCAGAAGGAGAGCGTTTCGTTCGACGATTTTCAGAAGATGGACATCCGTGTCTCGACGATTCTGGCAGCCGAGAAGGTGGCCAAGACCAAGAAGCTGCTCAGGCTGACTGTCGATACGGGTATCGACAAGCGGGAGATCGTCTCGGGTATCGCCGAATACTACAAACCCGAGGAGCTGGTGGGTCGTCAGGTGCTGGTACTGGTCAATCTGGAGCCGCGCGAACTGAAGGGCATCCTCTCGCGGGGCATGATCCTCATGGCGGAGGACGTTACCGGCCGTCTGCGGCTGCTGCAACCCGATGAAAAGACGGTTGCTGGAGCTGTAGTTGGTTGATTTTTGTAAAGGATTTATTTGATATTCAGATATTTGATATTTTTAAGATAAACAAAACCTTAAACTAAAAAAGACAATGGAAAACATTGATTGGGGGTCTCTTGGTTTTAACTACATGAAGACCGACTGCAACGCCCGTTACACCTACACGGATGGAAAGTGGAGCGAGATGGAGATTACGGATAGCGAGTACATTCAGATGCACATGTCTGCATCGTGTTTGCATTACGGTATCGAGTTGTTCGAGGGTCTGAAGGCTTACCGCGGTGCCGACGGCAAGGTTCGTCTGTTCCGTGTCGAGGAGAATGCGAAGCGTCTGCAATCTTCGGCAAAGCGTCTTTGCCTGCCTGTTCCGACGATCGATATGGTTGTCAAGGCTTGCATCGAGGTCGTTAAGCGCAACGAGCGCTTCATTCCTCCCTACGGAACGGGTGCTTCGTTCTATCTGCGTCCCGTGATGTTCGGTACGACGGCCGGTCTGGGTGTGAAGCCCGCCAAGGATGCGCTGCTGATCGTTTACGGTTCGCCTGTAGGTGCTTACTTCAAGGGCGGCATCAAGCCGATGAAGGTCGCTATCGACCGCGAGCAGGACCGTGCGGCACCGCGCGGTACGGGCGACGTGAAGGTCGGCGGTAACTACGCTGCCAGCCTTATGTCGGGCGAGAACGCTCACGAGTTGGGTTATTCGAGCGTTATGTATCTCGATGCTACGGAGCACCGTTACATCGAGGAATGCGGTGCTGCTAACTTCTTCGGTATCAAGGATAACACCTATGTTACGCCGAAGTCGCAGTCGGTGCTGCCTTCGATCACGAACAAGAGCCTCCGTCAGCTGGCGCTGGATCTGGGCCTGAAGGTTGAGGAGCGTCATATCGACATCGAGGAGCTTCCTACTTTCGAGGAGTGCGGTGCCTGCGGTACGGCTGCTGTGATCTCGCCGATCGGCAGCATCTACGATATGGATACGAAGAAGACCTACAGCTACGGCGAGGAGGTTGGCAAGGTTTCGTTGCAGCTTTACAACCGCCTGCTCGACATTCAGTACGGTCGCATCGAAGATCCGCACGGTTGGACGACGATCGTCCTGTAATCCGGAGGATCGGTTACGAATAGAGGTCCGGGGTTGTTCCACGTGGAACAACCCTGGATTGTTTTTATCTGGAGGTAGTGTGATGCGGTTGTCGTGATTCGAGTGTGGGGCGGTTGATGGTGAAATATTTTTAGGGGTGTGTGGATTTTGCAGGCTTGATAATGGGTCTTTGGGGTATGTTTTCTGTTGCGATCGGGTGCGATTCGTATTTGTGCTGTTGTTTGATGCTGGTTTTCGAGGGGCGGGTCGAAAGCTAAAACAGCGGGGTAGTCTTTATTGTTTGTTTAATTGATAATTTATGCCGTAAAATTTTGTGGGGGGGGAAAATTCGTAACTTTGCACCGAAACCCAATTTAAACAAAGAGACTATGAAAAAGTTTTTATTCTTACTCGCAGCTGTTGCCTGCGTTGTGTTCACGAACTGCTCGAAAGATGACTCGTTGAACAATTCGGAACCTGAGCTTACTCTTGATGGATACGACGAACCCTATATGAAGTGGGGTGCAACGAAGAATGAGATACGGAAGGCTGTTCCCTATGAATTATTAGCGGATAAAGCTGATGCATTGATGTATGATGGCGTTGATATGGTAATGGGCTATATTTATCTGACCGGAGAGGAAAACTCCTTGTATGCCTCGGCTGCCATGGTGAAATCTTATTATGCAAAAGAGGTGGCAGAATTTCTTTGGACGAAGTATATTCCTGTCGGAGAGAAGGATGGTAAATTCTTTGCCGTAAATAAGAGCCAGGATATGAGTGTCGTGTTGGAGGTGTATTCGGCATCCACTATTAGCGTTATGTATTTCCCGGTTGATCTGTCGGGTATCTCATTATCCTCGATAGATACTGATTCATTATCTTCGGATGTATATGAGTTGTATGACAGTTTGGTTCGGGAGTTGGAATTTTAGGTAATTGTCGGTATTAAAGTAAATAGCCAGGGTTTTGCCCTGGCTATTTTTATCTTCTCTGTAAATCAATCGTCGTGATTCGGGCTTCGTTGCTTTACCTCCCGAATTTTACCAGCAGTACATTCACGTCGGCGGGCGATACGCCCGGGATGCGCGATGCCTGACCGATGGTCGCGGGGCGGATGCGGGTCAGCTTCTGCCGCGCCTCGATCGTGAGGGCATTCATCGTCTGGAAATCGAAATCCTGCGGAATGCGGATGTTTTCCAGCCGGTGCAACTTGTCCGCGATGAAGCGTTCCCGTTCGATGTATCCCCGGTATTTGATCTGAATCTCCGCCTCCTCGATCGCTTCGGCTGTTATTCCGTGCTCGTTCAGGAAGCGTGCCACTTTGGGTAATACTTCCGCCAGAGTCATGAATGTCACGTTGTTGCGCATGAGCAGATCGCGCAGTTTGCGGCCTTGCGTCAGCGGGTCGCAGCCGAGCGACTCCAGGCAGGCGTTTACCTCCTGCGGTTTGACGCTCAGTTCGCGGGCGAAGGCTACGAGCGCCTCGACCTGACTGCTTTTCTCGACGAATTCCGCATGTCTTTTGTCCCCGATCAGACCGATTTTGCGGCCGATCGGTGTCAGCCGCAGGTCGGCGTTGTCCTGCCGCAGCAGGATGCGGTACTCGGCGCGCGAGGTAAACATGCGGTAGGGTTCATCGACCCCCTTGGTTACCAGGTCGTCGATCAGTACGCCGATGTAGGCTTCGTCGCGCTTCAGCACCAGCGGCTCCTTGCCCGTGCGGCTGCGGTGGGCGTTGATTCCCGCCATGAGTCCCTGCGCCGCGGCCTCCTCGTAGCCGGTCGTGCCGTTGATCTGCCCTGCGAAATAGAGTCCGGCGACCTGTTTTGTTTCGAGCGAGTGGTGGAGCTGCGTCGGCAGGAAGTAGTCGTACTCGATCGCGTAGCCCGGGCGGA
Source organism: Alistipes sp. (assembly GCA_029065825.1). GTDB lineage: Bacteria > Bacteroidota > Bacteroidia > Bacteroidales > Rikenellaceae > Alistipes. The sequence continues at coordinate 499 of JAIEHQ010000002.1, read as the reverse complement.
ACAGATGCAGGTCTTCGAATCCGGCGATCCGATGGAGCGCTTTCCACTGCACCTCCCAGGGTAGCGACGACGAAAATCCGTTCAGGTAGTATTCGTTGGTCGATCGCCCTTCCGGTTCGAGGAAGAGCTGGTGCTGCTCCTTGTCTGCGAAGGTGTTGAGTTTGTCCTCGATGCTCGGACAGTAGCGCGGGCCGATGCCCCGGATCGTGCCGTTGAACAGGGGCGAGTCGGCGAATCCGGTGCGCAGGATCTCGTGAACCTCCGGGGTGGTATAGACCAGGAAGCAGGGGAGCTGCTCCCGGACAGGCTGCGTCTCGGACGAGAAGGAGAACTTCGCCGGGGATTCGTCGCCGTATTGCGGTTCGAGAATCTCGAAATTGATCGTGCGCGCGTCGAGACGTGCCGGGGTGCCGGTCTTCATCCGCCCCGCCTCGAAGCCGAGCGCCGTGAGCGCCTCGGTCATGCCGTGCGAAGCGCGGTCGCCGGCGCGGCCGCCCTC
>JAIEHQ010000199.1 GCA_029065825.1 Alistipes sp. | reverse complement strand
GTGGTGGAATCCTTATCACTGGGGACATCACCCCGGCTGGGGCGGCGGTCACGGCCACCACTATCCCGCAGCCCGTCCCGAGGTCGTGCGCCGCGGAGCGTACCGCTATGCGCCGGGGGCCGGATCGTCGGCTCCGATCCGCTCGGGCAGCTTCTACGACCGAGGTTCGATGCAGGGCGGCTACCGCAACGGGACGACCGTGTCGGGCGGCTCGCGTCCCGCCTCGTCGGTCGCGCGCCCCGGTTCCGGCTCCGGCCGGCCGGGCAGCTCCTCGACCTACCGCGGCGGCAACGTCTCGGGTTCGTCGTACCGCAGCGGCAGCTCGTCTAATTCGACTTATCGCGGCTCCTCGTCGGGCAGCAGCTCTTCATCGTCTTCTTCGGGAAGTTCCTATCGCAGCGGCTCTTCGTCCGGTTCGCGGCCGACCTACTCGGCACCCGCGCCTTCGGGCGGCGGTGCCCGGGGCGGCAGCAGCAGCGGACGCAACGGCTACGGCCGCTGATCGGGCTGCCGGAACATTTGTCTAATTAGCTTATTTAAGTGTACTTTATGAAGCGTTTCGGATTTTTCATCCTGCTTGCCTCGCTGCTCTGTGGGGCCGGCTCCGTGTCGGCGCAGAACGCTGCGGGCGGCCTGCTGCTGGACCGCGATATCATGACTCCGGCCGATTTCTACGAACTGACGCAGCCCGGATTCACGTTCGGTACGGCACGGTCGATGGCGATGGCCGGCGCGTTCGTCTCGCTGGGAGCGGATTTCGCCTCGCTGGGGATCAACCCTGCGGGTTTGGGTATGTACCGCCGCAGCGAGCTGACCCTGACGCCGATGATGAGCTTCGAGCGTTCGCACAACGATGCGCCGGGATTCTATCCCAACCGCAAGAACCGCTTCTCGCTCGGCAATTTCGGCTTTACCACGAGCGTCTATGAGGGTTCCGGAGCACTGGTAGGGGTCAATATAGGCCTCGGCTACAACCGGGTGCAGGACCTCAACTACCAATATTCCTTCTACACCCAGGGAAATGCCGGCTCGCTGGCCGATGTCTTTTCCGACATGCTCCAGTGGGGCGGATTCGGTGTCGGCGACGTGACGGGCGATGTCGCGTGGAAGGGGATCGACCCCCGTTTCTGGGGTGCCGTGATAGGCTATAAGGTCGGCATGACCGACCAGACCGGGGACGGCTGGCGGCCGACATGGATCGGCAACGGTGCCGACATAGGCAACTACGCGACGGTGGTCAGTTCCGGTTCGGTGGGCGAGTACGAGTTCTCCGCCGGCATGAACATAGCCAACAAGCTCTATCTGGGTGCGACGCTGGGCGTTCAGTCGCTGCAGCAGACCAAAACCTATTACTACGGCGAGGATTACGTTTACGGCGGCGACGGAGTCGATCCCGAACTGGACTACCAGCTGCGCTACGCGAACTTCAATCAGGAGGTGCGTCTGGACGGTGCGGGCGTGAACCTCAAGCTGGGACTCGTCTGGCGGCCCGTGCAGAACCTGCGCCTCGGCGTGGCGTTCCATACGCCGACCTACTACTGGATCGACCGCAGCTATGTGGCCTATGCCGATTCGGAGGTGCGGGTCAATAATCCGGCCGATCCGGAGGGACTCAACCCCGGCCCGGACGGGTTGAAGCGGGCCCAGGCGGCGACCGCCGTGCTGGAGGATACGGGCGACTACGACTGGGAGTTCGCTTCGCCGTCGCGTCTGATGTTCGGTCTGTCGTATGCCTTCGGCAACCGGGGCGTGATCTCGGTCGATTACGAGCGCACCTGGTACGACGGCATGCGCATGAAGCACAATCCTGCGGGCGGGGGCAACGGCATCTACAACGAAACGTTCCGTGCCTGGTACAAGGCGGCCAATATCCTGCGTGTGGGTGCCGAGTTCAAGCCGCTGCCCTGGCTGGCGGTCCGTGCCGGATTCGGGTATGCGGGGTCGGCCCTGCGCGACGGGAAGATGCTCGCCTCGGCTCCGATGGCGCGCCGGACGCTCTACGGTTCGGCAGGCGCAGGGCTGCTGCTCGGGCGCAGCGTGACGCTCGACCTGGCCTACGGCTGCACCTCGACCGAGCATACCGATTACGAACTCTACTATGCGCAGTCGGCGGCGGGACTCAATTCGAGCGGTGCCTACAACACGCGGATCGTCCGCCATACGGCGGCACTGACGCTCGGCATCAGATTCTGAGCGACCTGCGCTTTTGCGGCTACGCGGGCGGCTTTCTTCCGGCAGGAAGGGCCGCCCGTCGATTTTTCGGGGAGATTCCTCCGCCCGGAGTTGCCATATTCTACTTAAATTGCTAATTTTGCCGCTCGGCCGGGCGGCTTCGCAGGGGCGATTCCCGCACCGGAGCGCCGACCCCGCATGCGGATTCAAAACGAACGACAAATACATATATGGCAAAAGAACTCAAAGAGGTAACCAAGGCTGAGGACAACTACTCGCAGTGGTACAACGACCTGGTGGTCAAGGCCGGGTTGGCGGAAAATTCGGCCGTGCGCGGCTGCATGGTCATCAAACCCTACGGCTATGCCATCTGGGAGAAGATGCACGACGCGCTGGACAAGATGTTCAAGGATACGGGCCATCAGAACGCCTACTTTCCGCTGTTCATCCCCAAATCGTTCTTCTCGCGCGAGGCCGACCACGTGGAGGGCTTCGCCAAGGAGTGTGCGGTGGTCACGCACTACCGTCTGAAGAACGATCCCGAGGGAAACGGCGTGGTGGTCGATCCCGATGCACGGCTCGAAGAGGAGCTGATCGTGCGTCCCACGTCGGAGACGATCATCTGGAACACCTACAAGGGGTGGATTCAGTCCTATCGCGACCTGCCGATCCTCTGCAACCAGTGGGCGAACGTCGTGCGCTGGGAGATGCGCACCCGGCTGTTCCTGCGAACCGCCGAGTTCCTCTGGCAGGAGGGCCACACGGCCCACGCCACGCGCGAGGAGGCGATCGAGGAGGCCGACCGCATGATCCATGTCTATAAGGAGTTCGCCGAGCAATGGATGGGCGTTCCCGTGATCGTCGGCCACAAGTCGCCGAACGAGCGTTTCGCCGGTGCTATCGACACCCTGACGATCGAGGCGCTCATGCAGGACGGCAAGGCGCTGCAGAGCGGTACGTCGCACTTCCTGGGGCAGAATTTCGCCAAGGCTTTCGACGTGCAGTATATTAACAAGGAGGGCAAGCTCGAATATGTGTGGGCGACCTCGTGGGGCGTATCGACCCGCCTGATGGGTGCGCTCATCATGGCCCATTCGGACAACAACGGTCTGGTGCTGCCTCCGAAGCTGGCTCCGATTCAGGTGGTGCTGGTCCCCATCTACAAGGGCGAGGAGCAGATGCGTCAGATCGTGGAGCGGCTCCGCACGATCGCCGACGAGCTGCGCGCACGCGGTCTGAGCGTGAAGATCGACGACCGCGACAACGTGCGTTCGGGCTTCAAATTCGCCGAGTACGAACTCAAGGGCGTGCCGGTGCGTCTGGCGCTCGGTCCGCGCGACCTGGCGAACGGCACCATCGAACTGGCGCGTCGAGACACGCTGGAGAAGGAGATCGTGCCGCAGGAGGGGCTGACCGACCGCGTGGCCGCTCTGATGGAGGAGATTCAGCAGAATATCTTCCGCAAGGCGCTCGCCTACCGCGACTCGATGATTACGCGGGTCGATACCTGGGAGGAGTTCCTCGAGGTGCTGGAGAAGAAAGGCGGCTTCATCTCGGCCCACTGGGACGGGACGGTCGAGACCGAGGTGGCGATCAAGGAGGCGACCAAGGCGACCATCCGCTGCATTCCGCTCGATGCCGTCGAGGAGGAGGGCACGTGCGTCTTCAGCGGCAAGCCGTCGCACCGCCGCGTACTCTTCGCCCGCAGCTATTGATCGGGACCTTGTGTGAAAAAGAGAGGGGCGGATCCTTTACGGATCCGCCCCTCTCTTTCGTTGTCGGGTCGTGCTATTCCGTGCAGCGGCACACCAGGTTGCGGTCGCCGTAGCCGTTGTCGATCTTCGACACGTAGGGGAAGAACTTCGCGTGGCGGACCCATTCGAGCGGGAAGGCGGCCTGCTCGCGCGAGTAGGGGTGTGCCCAGTCGCCGCACAGCTCGACGGCCGTGTGGGGGGCATTGACCACCACGTTGTCCTTTTCGCCCGAAGCGGCCGCGGCCTCGCATTCGCGCTTGATCTGCACGAGCGTCTGGATGAAGCGGTCCATTTCGGCCTTCGGCTCCGATTCGGTCGGCTCGACCATCAGCGTCTCGTGCACGGGGAACGAGAGCGTCGGGGCGTGGAAGCCGTAGTCCATCAGTCGGTGGGCGATGTCGCCGCAGTCGATGTTGTAGTCGCGCTTGAAATGCGTCAGGTCGAGAATCATCTCGTGTCCCACGCGTCCCGTCTCGCCCGCGTAATAGGTGCGGTATTCCGACTGGAGAGCCGACGACATGTAGTTGGCATTGACGATCGCCATCTCGGTCGAGCGGCGCAGTCCCTCTTCGCCGAGCATCTTGATGTAGCCGTACGTGATCGGGAAGAGCATGGCCGAACCCCAGGGCGAGGATGCGACGGCCGTGATGCCCTCCTCGCCGCCGGTGGCGACGATCGGATGCGAGGGCAGGAACTTGCGGAGGTGCTCCGCCACGCAGATCGGACCCACGCCCGGGCCGCCGCCGCCGTGAGGCATGGCGAAGGTCTTGTGCAGGTTGAGGTGGCATACGTCGGCACCGATGTAGCCCGGGTTGGTCAGGCCCACCTGGGCGTTCATGTTGGCACCGTCCATATAGAGCTGTCCGCCCGCGTCGTGCACGGCATCGACGATCTCGCGGATGCGGCTCTCGAATACGCCGTGCGTCGAGGGGTAGGTGATCATCATGCAGGCCAGCTCCGAACTGTACTGCTGGGCCTTGGCCTTGAGGTCCTCCACGTCGATGTTGCCGTTCTGGTCGCAGCCGACCGTCACGATCTTCATGCCGGCCATCGCCGCCGACGCGGGGTTGGTGCCGTGTGCCGACGAGGGGATGAGCACCACGTTGCGGTAGCCCTGGCCCCGGCTCTGGTGGTAGGCGCGGATTACCATCAGGCCCGTGTATTCGCCTGCGGCACCCGAGTTGGGCATCAGCGAGCAGGCGGCGAAGCCCGTGATGGTCGCCAGGTCGGCGGCCAGCGTGTCGATCATCTCGCGGTAGCCCTCCGTCTGGTCGGCGGGAGCGAACGGGTGGATGTTCTGGAAGCCGGCGAGCGAGAGCGGCTGCATGAGGGCTGCGGCGTTGAGCTTCATGGTGCACGAGCCGAGCGAGATCATCGAGTTGGCCAGCGATATGTCGCGCAGCTCGAGGCGCTTGATGTAGCGCATCAGGTCGCTTTCGGAGCGGTAGCTGTTGAAGACCGACTCGGTCAGGAACTCCGAGCCGCGGCGCAGGGCGGCGGGGATGACGCTCTCGTCCGAGAGTTTGACCGCCTTGGCCTTCTTGCCTTTGGCTTCGGCGAAGATCGCGATGACGCTCTCGATCTCTTCGGGGGTGGTTACCTCGTCGAAGGAGAGGCGCACCCGATCCTCCGACGGATAGTAGAAGTTGATGCCCCGTTCGAGCGCGAGCGACTGCACGACGGCGGCTTCGGCCTCGATGTCGAGCGTGTCGAAGAATTCGCGTGCGGCGAGTTTGTAGTCGAGTGCCTCGAGCGCTTTGGCCACCGTGACGGCAGCCGTGTGCGCCGTGCGTGCGGCGCGGCGCAGTCCGTCGGCACCGTTGTAGATGCAGTAGAAGCCCACCATCGAGGCCATGAGCGCCGTCGCGGTGCAGATGTTCGAGGTGGCGCGCTCGCGTTTGATGTGCTGTTCGCGCATCTGGAGCGCCATGCGCAGCGCCTTGTTGCCGAGGCGATCGACCGATACGCCGATGATGCGGCCCGGCATGTTGCGCTTGTAGGCCTCGCGCGTAGTCATGTAGCCGGCGCTCGGACCGCCGAAGCCCATCGGAATGCCCAGACGCTGCGTCGAGCCGACGGCGATGTCGGCACCCCACTCGCCCGGAGCCTTCAGCAGCGCGAGCGCGAGCAGGTCGGCGACGGCCGTGACGAGTACGCCCCGGCTGTGGGCTGCCTCCGTGAAGGCCGCGTAGTCGCGCACCGCACCGTCGGCGGCGGGATACTGGAGGATCGCGCCGAACTCCTTGCCGGAGAACTCATAGGCATCGTAGTCGTCGATGATCAGCTCGATGCCGAACGGTTCGCTGCGCGTGAGCAGCACGTCGAGCGTCTGGGGGAAGATGTTGCGATCGACGAAGAGCTGGTTGCGTCCCTCCTTGACCGCCTCGCGCGAGCGGAGCGAGAACATCATCAGCATCGCTTCGGCGGCGGCGGTAGCCTCGTCGAGCAGCGAGCAGTTGCCGATCTCCATGCCCGTGAGCGAGATCACGGCGGTCTGGAAGTTGAGCAGCGCCTCCAGACGGCCCTGCGAGATTTCGGCCTGATAGGGGGTGTAGGAGGTGTACCACGCCGGGTTCTCGAAGACGTTGCGCACGATGGCGGCGGGCACGGCGCAGGGGTAGTAGCCCATGCCGATGAACGAGCGCAGGACGCGGTTCTTGGCCGCGAGCGCCTGAATGTGTGCGGCGAACTCGTATTCGCTCATGCCTTCGGGCAGGGCGAGCGGCTGCTTGAGGCGGATGGATTGCGGGATGACCTGTGCGATCAGTTCATCGACGGAAGCGACGCCGATGACCGAAAGCATCGCTTTCAGATCCTCGGGATTGGTAACACCGATATGGCGTTCGGAAAATTTGTCGAACATAGCGTTATGAATTATTGAGTTGTTTTCAGTATTTGAAGCTGCTGCCGCCGATGAACTCCCGCAGCAGCGACGTGGGCGGGATCTCGGCAGGGTCGATCGGAATGAAGTTGTCGAGGAACTTGAGCATGCGCCGTGCCTCGCCGTATTCGGGCACCGTGTCGGGCACCGTGCGGAGTATCGACTCGGCGAAGGGGCGCAGCACCGATATTTCGTAGAAGAGCGACGAGTTGAACATCACGTCGGCATTCTCCTGGTAGGGGAAAATGTGCTTCTCCTCGCCCCGGCGGACGCTCTCCCAGCGCGAGAGGGTGGCCAGCGCGTCGCTGCCCCGGGTGCGGAAGTCGCGCGTGAGGCGGCGGAGCAGCCGGTTGTCGGAGGTGGCGATGCGCGAGACGTTGTCGAGCGCCACCGAAGTGAAGCAGGAGACGTAGATCTTGAACTTGCGCTCGTCGGCCACGCTGGGGGTCAGCGCCGGGTTGAGTCCGTGGATGCCTTCGACGATCAGGATCGAGCGGTCGTCGAGCCGCAGCGGGTTGTCGTGCCACTGGCGGGTGCCCGTGATGAAGTCGTAGCGCGGGATGGCGACGCTCTCGCCCCGGTCGAGCCGCTGGAGGTGGTCGTTGAACTGTTTCAGGTCGATGGCCTCGAGCGCCTCGTAGTCGTACTCGCCGTTTTCGTCGCGGGGGGTCTGGACCCGCTCGACGAAGTAGTCGTCCAGCGAGATCAGCACCGGGTTGAAGCCCAGCACGCGCAGCTGCACGCCCAGCCGTTTGGCGAAGGTGGTCTTGCCGCTGGAGGAGGGACCCGAGATCAGCACCAGCCGCACGCTCCGCCGGCGGTTGGCATCGGCGACCCGGGCGGCCACCTTGGCCAGTTCGTTCTCATGGAACGCCTCGGCGATCTTGATCAGCTCGCTCGCGTCGCCCTCGAGGACCTTCGAGTTGAGCCGTCCGACAGTCGGCACGCCCATGATCTCCACCCACGACTGATACTGGCGGAATACGTCGAACATCTTCTCCTGATGGACCGTGCGGTGGAGCCGCTCGGGGGCCGTGCGCAGCGGCAGGGCGATGAAGAAGCCGTTGTAGTAGGGGGTCAGGTCGAACAGCGGCGTGTAGCCTGTCGAAGGAGTCAGCGCTCCGTAGAAGTAGCCCGGCGTGCGCTCTATGGCGTAGAGTTTGCTGTAAAGCCGGGGGCGGGAGTCGAGCAGGGCGATCTTGTCGTCGAGTGCGAACTCCTCATAGACCTTGCGCACGGCCTCGGTCCGCATCTTGCTGCAGCGGATCGGCAGGTCGGCGGCGACGATCTCCCGCATGCGGGTCCTGATCGCCTCCAGATGCTCGGCGGGGATGGGGGCGAAACCCGAGATCTCGCAGTAGAACCCGCTCGCTCCGAGCGAGTGGCGGATATAGAGCGTGCGCTCGGGGAAAAGCTCCTGCACCGCTTTCTGCAGGATGAACGAGATGGTGCGCTGATAGACCCGGATGCCCGCGAACGAGGCGATGTCGATGTAGCGGATCGTTACGGGGCGGTATATCTTGTAGTTGAGTTCCTTGATGCGGTTATTGACGAAAGCGGCGAGCATCGGGCGTTCGCCTGCCACGTGCAGGATTGTCTGCAGCTCGAGCAGGGTGGTGCCCATCGGGACCTCTGCCGTGCCGTTCGTATTTTCGCAGATGACTTGAATGGTGTCGGCTGTTTTTTTCTCCATATGTCCCGTAAAAATACAATTTATTTTCTTAATTTTGACAAAGGAAAAACGATTTTGTTATGAAAAAAATCCATGTGGCGATCTCGCTGCTGCTTCTGGCGCTGCTCTGCGGATGCGCGCCGCGCGAGCGGACGATCGTGATTCTTTCGACCAACGACATGCACTCCCGCATCGGGAACTTTCCCCGGCTGGCGACGGCCGTCGCGGCCTGCCGCGATACGGTGGCGACGCTGCTCGTCGATGCCGGCGACCGGTGGACGGGCGGGGTGGCGGTCGATCGCGCCCCGGGGCGTCGGCCCGTGCTGGAGCTGATGAACCGCCTGGGCTACGACGTGGCCACGCTGGGCAACCACGAGTTCGACGTGGGGCAGCAGACCCTCGCCGAGGCGATCGGCTATGCCGACTTTCCGATCATCTGCGCCAATATGGAGCCGGTCGCCTCGCCGATCGCCCCGCTGCGGCCCTATCTGATCCTCGAACGCGAAGGGGTGCGGCTGGCTTTCGTGGCGGCCGTGACCAACTACGGCTACAACAACCATCCCGACGGCCACGATGCCGTTTTCGAGGGGCTGCGCTTCACGGATGCGGTGGAGGAGCTGGCCGGTTACGGGCTGCTGCTGCGCGACAGCTGCCAGGTGCTGGTGGCTCTGACCCATCTGGGGTCGGGCTACGACCGCATCCTGGCCGAGCGCGCTCCGGAGTACGACCTGATCATCGGCGGGCACAGTCACGAGCGGATCGACGAGCGGATCGGCGACGTGCTCATCACCCAGACGGGGCGCAACCTCGCGGCGGTGGGGGCGACGACGGTGCGCATGTGCGGCGACCGGATCCGTTCGATCGACTTCCGGATCGTCCCGCTGGACGGCTATGCGCCCGATCCCCTCTATTCGGAATGGGTCGCGGCTTATGAGGAGGCTCCCGAGCTGCGGGCGAAGGCGGGCGAGCTGACCGCCGCGGCCGACAAGGCGGGGGTGGCCAACCTCTTTCTCGATGCCATCCGCCGCAAGACGGGGGCCGAGGTGGTCTTCTACCATTACGGCGGGCTGCGGCGCGACTCGCTGGCGGCGGGTGTCGTGACGCGCGGCGATGTCTATGACCTCGATCCCTTCGTCTCGCATGTCAGCACGCTGCGGATGACTCCCGAACAGATGGCCCGCATGATCCGGACCAAATACAACGACACGATCAACCGGGGCGAGTCCCACCGGATCGACCTCTTCTCGACCGAGCCGTACGTGATCCGCACCGACGGCTACGATGCGGAAGAGGTGCTCTTTCCCCGTTTGCAGCCCGGGCGCGAATACCGCGTCGCGATGGGCGACTACGTGTTCGCGAACTACCGGGATATCGACTGCAGCGCCGGCGAGACGACCGGGTGGGAGGTGCCCGACGTGCTGATGGAGTACGTCGCCAACGGGGGGCGGCCTCTCGCGCCCGACAATACGCTGAGGCAGCGGGTGGAAAAATAGCGCTGCGCGAAGCGGAAAAACCGCTGGAAATTTGCGGGTTGCCGGAATAGTTGCTATCTTTGCACTCCCTTGTGCGCGGTGCGCGGACGAGGGAGTGCTTTATTATTAACTATTT
>JAIEHQ010000198.1 GCA_029065825.1 Alistipes sp. | reverse complement strand
ATCCGCTGGAGGTGCAGGCCGAGGTGTTCCGCCGCCTGATGGCGCGGGGCGGGCGGACCGATTTCGGCCGCCGCTACGGAATCCGCCCGGGGCTTTCGCCCGAGGCGTTCGCCGCGCAGGTCGAGGTGCAGGACTACGAGACGTTCAAGCCCTATGTCCTCAGGATGCTCCGGGGCGAACGCAACGTCGCCTGGCCGGGGCGCGTGGAGCTGTTCGCCCGCTCGTCGGGCACCACCTCCGACCGCAGCAAATACCTGCCCGTGACCGGCGAGTCGCTCTGGCACAACCACACGCTCGGCATGCGCGATGTGGCGGCTGTGTATGCGGCCGCCCGCCCCGCGTCGCGGGTCTTCGACGGCAAGACGCTGACTCTGGGCGGCTCGTGCGCCCGGGAGGATGGGGCGCTGGTCGGCGACCTCTCGGCGCTGCTCATCAGCCGCACCGGATTCTGGAGCGGCTGGTTCCGGGCACCCCGGATGGCGACGGCGCTGATTCCCGACTTCGAGCGCAAGATCGACGCGATCTGCCGCGAATGCCTGCGCGAGCCGATCACGGCTTTCGCGGGCGTTCCTTCCTGGAATCTGCTGCTCATGCGGCGGGTGCTCGAGCGCACGGGGCGGGAGAATCTGCTCGAGGTGTGGCCGGGCCTGGAGCTTTTCGCGCACGGAGGCGTGTCGTTCGCCCCTTACCGCAAGTCGTTCGAGCAGCTCATTCCCTCGACCGGGATGACCTATATGGAGACCTACAACGCCTCCGAGGGGTTTTTCGCACTGGCCGACGACCCCGCGCGCGAGGACATGCTGCTGATGCTCGACTACGGCACCTATTACGAGTTCCGGCAGGGCCGGCGGATCGTTCCCCTGGAGGGGGTGCGCTGCGGCGAGACCTACGCGATGATCGTCTCGTCGAACAACGGCCTGTGGCGTTACGAGATCGGCGACACGGTCGAATTCACGGCGACGGATCCCTACCGCATCCGCTTCGCCGGCCGCACGCGCCAGTTCATCAATGTCTTCGGCGAGGAGCTGATCGTCGATAACGCCGAACGGGCGCTCGGTGCGGCCTGCGAGGAGTGCGGCGCGGTGGTCGAGGAGTATTCGGTGGCGCCCCGGTTCATGGGGATCGCCACGCGGGGCGCACACGAGTGGGCGGTGGAGTTTTCCCTGCGTCCCGCCTCTGTGGAGCGCTTCGCCGAGGTGCTCGACCGCGAGCTGCGCCTCCTCAACTCGGACTACGATGCCAAACGCCGCACGGCGCTCGATCCGCCCGTGCTCCGGGAGCTGCCCGCCGGTACGGTGCTGCGGTGGCTGCGCCGCCGCGGGAAGAACAAGCTGCCCCGGATGCGGAACGACCGCGCGGTGGTCGAGGAGCTGCTGGCCGAAGCGGCCGGTGCGGGGTCTCCGGCCGCGGAGCCGGCTGCCGCCGAGGTGTGACCGTCATACGCTAACCCTTGAATTTCGAATGAAACCATGTATATTGCGATAGCCGGAAATATCGGCAGCGGCAAGACGACGCTGACCGGGATGCTGACCGAACGTTACGGGGCGAAGGCCTATTACGAAGAGAGCGACAACCCCTACATCGGCGACTTTTACGACGACATGAACCGTTGGTCGTTCAATTTGCAGATCTGTTTTCTGGGCAGCCGCATCAGACAGACCGTCGAGATGCTGCGCGAGCCGGCGGCGGATATCTTCCAGGACCGCACGGTGTACGAAGATGCCCATATTTTCGCCGACAACCTGCACCGCATGGGGCTTATGTCGGGGCGGGACTTCGATACCTATATGAGTATATTCGCACTGATAACCAATCTGGTGCCGCGTCCCGACCTGCTGATCTACCTCAAGGCGGACGTGCCGACGCTCATATCCCAGATACGCCGCCGCGGCAGGGCCTACGAGATGAACATCGACGAAGAGTACCTGCGGCGGCTCAACGAACGCTACGACGACTGGATCGAGAATATCTACGACGGCGAGGTGTTCGTGGTCGATAAGGACCGCGAGGATTTCGTGTCGGATGCGTCGGTCATGGAGAAGATCTGTGCCCGCATCGATGCCCGGCGTGCCGAACTGACGGCGGAAAAGGAGGGTGTGCGATGAGCCTGCCCGAACGCTTCGCAGTGCGCACGGCCGAAGAGCTGGGAGCGCAGGAGGGGGCCGCCCTGTGCGCCGCACTGGAGGGTGTGCCGCCCGTTTCGGTGCGGCTCCATCCCTTGCGCGCGGGCCGCTGGAGGGATGCGGAGCCGATTCCCTGGTCGCCGCTGGGCCGCTATCTGGCCGAACGCCCCTCGTTTACGTGCGATCCCGACTTCCATGCCGGGGCCTATTACGTGCAGGAGCCCTCCTCGCAGTTCGTCGCTCATGCGCTCGCCGGGGAGCCGCTCGCCGGAAAGCGGGTGCTCGATCTCTGTGCCGCTCCGGGCGGCAAGACCACGCTCTACGCTTCGCTCGTCGGGGCCGACGGGCTGGTCGTCGCCAACGAGATCAGCCGGCAGCGTGCGGCGGTGCTGGCCGACAACGTCCGCAAGTGGGGGCTGGGCAATACGGCCGTCACGGTGGGCGATGCGGCTCAGGCGGGCCTGATGACCGGGTGGTTCGATGCGGTGGCGGTCGATGCCCCCTGCTCGGGCGAGGGAATGTTCCGCAAGATGCCCGAGGCGCGCGAGGAGTGGAGCGAGGGCAACGTCAGGTTGTGCGCGGCCCGGCAGCTGGAGATCCTGCGCGAGGCGTGGAAGGCGCTGCGTCCGGGAGGAATCCTGCTTTACAGCACCTGCACCTTCAATCGTTCGGAGAACGAAGGGACGCTCGATGCGTTCGCGGCGGAGGCCGGGGGGGAGATCGTCCCCTCCCGCGAGATCGTCTGCCCCGAAGCGTGGGGCGTGGTGTGCGGCCGCCGGGGTGCGTTCCAGACTTTTCGCTTTTTCCCGCACCGGGCGCGGGGCGAGGGCTTTTTCCTGGCGGTGGCGCGCAAGGCCGACGACGCTTCGTGCGGCGGCCGTCCGCCCAAACCCCGGCGCAATCCCTTCGCGCCGGTGGGACGGCGCGAGAGCGAGGAGCTGAGGCGGTGGGTGCTGGAGCCGGAGCGGATGCGTTTCGCAGCGATCGGAGATACCTGCTATGCCTGTCGGTCCGCACAATGGGAGGCGGTGGCGACGCTCTCCGGCGTGATGAACGTGATCGCTTCGGGAGTGGCTATGGGGCAGATTTTCAAAGGAACCCTCAAGCCCGACCAGGCGCTGGCGATGTATTGCGGACTCAGGCGCGAGGCGGTGCCCTGCGTCGCGCTGCCGGAGCCTGAGGCGCTCGACTACCTGCGCCGGCGGGAGGTGGCTGCCGGGAGATTCGCCGAGGGGGTAAACCTCGTGACCACCGGGGAGGGGCTGGCGCTGGGGTTCGCCAAGCGGATCGGCGGACGTGTGAATAATATGTATCCCAATTCGTTGCGGATAGTGAACCTGTAAACCGGAATTTGCGGTATGGCCATGAAACTGTTTTACTCGATGGGCGAGGTGGCGGAGATGTTCGATGTCAATCCGTCGCTGATCCGTTTCTGGGAGACGAAGTTCGACGTGCTTCGTCCGAAGAAGAACAAAAAGGGAAACCGTCAGTTCTCTCCCGCCGATGTGGAGAATCTGAAGCTGATCTATCATCTGGTCAAGGAGCGGGGCATGACGCTCGAGGGGGCCAACCGTTCGCTCAAGCGCAACAAGGGGGCGCTCACGCGCGATGTAGAGCTGCTGGAGCGGCTGCAGCAGGTGCGTGCGCTGCTCGAAGAGGTGCGCGCGGAGCTTCGCGATGTCGCAGCAGACTCGATCTCCGGTGCGGTCGCCGCTGCCGGAATGCCCGAGGAGGAGCCCGAGACCGTCGCGCGGGAGGAGTTCTGCCCGATCGAGGGCCCGGTGCGGATCGTCGAGGCCATGGAGGCGGTGGAGGCGATCGAGGCGGAGACGGATCCGGAGGAGGACGAATCGGTGCGGCCGGACCTGCTGCGCCGGCCCCGGCGGAAGAGGGAGAAAGAGGAGCCGGAGGGCAAGGAGCTTTTCGCCTTCTACGAGCAGTCGTTGTTTTAGTCGTTGGCGGCGGTGCGGCCGCCGTTCTGCCGCCGCGCGAAAGCGGCGGATCAGTGTCGAATCATAATGAATGAAAGTATGAAGATCAGGGATGTCGTTTCGGCGATCGAACGGTTCGCGCCGCTCGCTTCGCAGGAGTCGTACGACAATTCGGGACTGGTCGTCGGACGTTACGACGACCGGGTGCATGCCGCGCTGCTGGCCGTCGATGTGACGGAGGAGGTGCTGGACGAGGCCGAACGCGAAGGCTGCGATCTGATAATCACGCACCATCCGATCGTTTTCCATCCGCTCAAAAGGTTCAACTCGGCGAGCTATGTGGAGCGCTGCGTCGAACGGGCGATCCGCCGCGGAATCGCCCTCTACGCCTGCCACACCAATCTGGACAGCGCGCCGGACGGAATGAGCTGGCGCCTGGCCGGGATGCTGGGCGTGACCGATCTGAGCGTGCTGCAGCCGGCCGCCGCCGACGGCGGGCGTGCGGGCTTCGGCGTGGCGGGCCGTTTGGCGGAACCTGTGCCGCTGGAGGTTTTTCTGGAGCGGATGCGCGAGCGTCTCTCGCTGCGGGCGATCCGCTATTCGGATCCGGTGGCCCGTCCGGTCGGACGGGTGGCCCTCTGTACGGGGGCGGGCGGCTCGCTCATCGAGTGCGCGCGGCGGGCCGGTGTCGATCTCTATGTGACGGCCGATCTCAAATACAACGATTTCATGGCTCCCGGCGGGGAGTTCGTCGTGGCCGACATAGGCCATTTCGAGAGCGAATATTGCGCAATAGATATTTTATTTGATATTTTGTCGAAAAATTTGTTTACCTTTGCGGTTCGCAGGAGTGTAAGCTCTCGCAATCCGATCAGTTACATGGTTTAGTCAAAACAACACGAAAATACGATATGGCAACACAGAAAAAGACGGCCGACATTGATTATTCGATACAGGAGAAGATTCTGGCGCTCTACGAGCTGCAGAAGATCGACAGCCGGATCGACGGAATCAACAAGGTCAAGGGCGAGCTGCCGCTGGAGGTGCAGGATCTCGATGACGAAGTGGCGGGTCTGAAGGCGCGCATCGAGAACATACGTGCGGAGATCGACGAGCTCAACGCTTTGTCGAAGCAGCGCAAGCGCGAGGTGGATCAGGCCAAGATACTTATCGGCAATTATAAGGAGCAGCAGAACAACGTGCGGAACAACCGCGAGTTCGATGCCATTACCAAGGAGATCGAGTATCAGGAGCTGGAGATCGAGCTGGCCGAGAAGCGTCTGAAGGAGTATTCCGCCGGGGTCAAGGGCAAGAAGGCGCAGATCGAGGAGACGACGGCGGCGATGGCCGAGCGGCAGAAGGACCTCGAGGCGAAGCGTGCCGAGCTGGAGAGCATCGAGGCGGAGACGGCGGCCCAGGTCGCCGAGTTCGCGGCTCAGGCGGAGCGTGCCGAGGCCAAGATCGACGAGCGTCTGCTGGCCGCCTACCGGCGTATCCGCAACAGCGTGCGCAACGGACTGGCTGTCGTTACCGTGCGGCGCGATGCGTGCGGCGGCTGCTTCAACCGCATTCCGCCCCAGCGCCAGATGGAGATCCGCCAGGGCAAGAAGATCATCATCTGCGAGTATTGCGGCCGTATTCTGGTTGCAGATTCCGAAGAGGAGTAGTCGCCGCGTGCGGCAGGGAAGCGGGGAGGCCCCGCCCAGAAAAAATTATGGGCCGGGGCCGGGGGTTTGGTGGGTGCGGGGGGGGGGGGGGGGGGGGGCGAGTGGGGGAGGGGGGGGGGGGGGGGGGGGGTTTTTTTACAAAA
>JAIEHQ010000197.1 GCA_029065825.1 Alistipes sp. | reverse complement strand
GATCATGTACACCAAATACATCGAGACGAAGGGGTGGCGCTACGAAGTGACCTCGTTCTCCGAAGGCACGGCCGGCGGATACAAGGAGGTGGTCATGAAGGTTACGGGACAGAACGTATATGGAACGCTCAAGTACGAGTCGGGCGTGCACCGCGTGCAGCGCGTGCCGGCGACCGAGACTCAGGGCCGCGTCCATACGTCGGCCGCATCGGTGGCCGTGCTGCCCGAGGCGGAGGAGTTCGACGTGGAGATCTCGATGAACGACATCCGCAAGGATATTTTCTGTGCATCGGGTCCGGGCGGCCAGTCGGTCAATACGACCTATTCGGCGATCCGTCTGACCCACATTCCGACGGGTATCGTCGTGCAGTGCCAGGACCAGAAGTCGCAGCTCAAGAACTTCGACAAGGCCTTCGAGGAGCTGCGTACCCGCGTCTTTAACCTCGAATACTCGAAGTATCTCGACGAGATCGCCTCGAAGCGCAAGACGATGGTCTCGACGGGCGACCGCTCGGCCAAGATCCGTACCTACAACTACCCCCAGGGCCGTATTACGGATCATCGCATCAATTATACGATCTACAACCTGGCAGCCTTCATGGACGGCGACATTCAGGACTGCATCGACCACCTGATCGTGGCCGAGAATGCCGAGCGTCTCAAGGAGAGCGAGCTGTAATCCTCCGTCCGTCATCGTTACGCCTTTGCGCGCGACCGCAACGAAAATCCGGCCTGCGGCGGACTTCGCCGCAGAAGTCTGTGCCGTCGTGCGGCAGATCCCACCGGGGCGGGTGGCCACCTACGGACTCGTCGCCCGGCTGGTCGGAATGCCTGCTCATGCACGCCGGGTAGGGCGGGCGTTGCGCGATGCGGATGCCGGGGTGCCGTGCCATCGGGTCGTGAACGCTGCGGGACGCTGCGTACCCGGATGGGCCGGGCAGCGTGCGCTGCTCGAAGCGGAGGGTGTCCCGTTCCGGGCGAACGGCCGGGTCGATCTCGAACGCGCGCTTTGGCCGCTGCTCGATTCGGATGCGGCCGGCGATGAATAGAGGGGACGGATGAGGCCGCTCGTTGGAGCGGTCGTCGCGCGACGGCATTGCCGTCGCACTTTGTTTCGGGAGGCGGAGGCGCGCTGTTGTCCGGAGACGGAGCGGTGGGGTCAGTTCCCGGAATGGGGATCGTCCTCCATCGAATCCCAGAAGTCGGCATCGAGTTTCTTGATCTCGATGACCTGCTCCGACTGCATGCCGAGTCCGAAATCGTAGATGTATTCCGCCAGTTTGCTGCCGTCGATCAGTACGATCGTGGCGGAGCCGTTCAGCCCCCGGACGTAATCTTCGGCCCCTTTCGAAAAGTAGGAGGTCGTGATGAAGACTCCCTTGTTGGATTGCGCCACGGCCAGGGCACCGACGAACTTCTGTACCTCGTCACGCGGGATCGCATGGTTCAGGGCGTAGCGTTTGGCTTGGATGTAGATGCGTCCGAATCCCAGGATGTCCTCCTTGATGATGCCGTCGATCCCGCCGTCGTTTGTAGCCTGCGTGACAAGCCCCGAATCCTTGATTTCGCCGCCGTAGCCCATCGACTGAAGCAATTTTACTACCAGCCGTTCGAATTCGCGCGGGGTTTTGCCGATGATGGTGGCGAGGATCTCCGAGAATATTGATTCCCGAATGTTGTCGAACGACCGGTACAGATTCTCCTGCGGCGTGAGGTCTTTCGAGTCGGAACCGTCGAGCGACAGCGACTTCGCTTTCGGGGCGTTTTCCGTTTTTTTCGATTTGGGTGTCCGCTCCTGAACCTTCTTCTCGACGTAGGCGTTGATCTGCTCCGGTGTCCGGGTAGCCAGCATCTCCTCTCCTTTCGGATTTATCCTGTAAATTCCCCGCTGGGGCTTGTCGATCAACTGCGCCAGGTACAGGTAGCTCAAGGCCCAGGAGATGCGGTCGTAGAATATGTGTCCGTTGCCGGACGGATACATGGCGTTCAGCTCCTCCTCCGTCAAATTGAAGTGTGCGGCCAAAGGCAGCAACAGATCTTTCATCTTCAGCGGATTGCCGTTTTCCAGCATGCGCAGTGCCTGCACTCTTATTTCGTCGAATCGGGGAATGGCCATGGTTTCTGATTTTATAGGGTAAAGATACGCAAAATAACGGAAATAAAAACCGGTCGGCCTTTTTTCGTTTTGGGTAAAAGCGGTGGAGGGTTTCTGTGGAGTTGCTGCGTCGTTACCGTCCTCTGCTAATCGTTGAGACGCAGTCTTTCGATCGTCTCGTCGATCAATTTTTTCAGCCGGTCGAACCCGTTTTCGAAAGAGGTGTATCTCCAGCCGTACCACCAGGGGGTCTCTTTTCCCAGACCGGACATATCCATTATGGGCGACAAGAACTCTTTTACCGACGGGATCAGTTCGTCCGACGCGTCGTGCCTGCCGAAACCGTAGTATATGTTCTGCTCCTTTTCGATGAGGATGCTGAATCGGGAGCCTTTGTATTCCGCGACGATTCCCGTTTTTTTGAATTTCCGGCTTTCCGAGTAGTCGATTATCCGGTAGTCCGGATAGTCGGACTTGAGTCGTTCCGCCCAGATTTTCCAGCATTTCGATTCCATCTCCTCCTTCAGGGCGTATAGCTGGTTATTGAGCCGGTCGATGTCGGCGAGCTTCTCCGTGATCTTGACATGATTCGCTGTGGGGTCTTCGCCGAGTTGCAGCTCTTTTTTGAGAAATTCCTGTAGTTCCTTGTTCATGTTGTCGTCTATGTTTCGAAATGAAAACAGTCCGTTGAGGTGGTCGATGTATTGCTCGATCGCTCCCTTGAAAGCCCTGTTGTCGCAGTCGAGCGACAGTATTTCGTTGAGCCAGGGTAGTAGGTCGTTTCTGTATGACAGAATCTGAAACCGGGAGGCAAAGGCATCTTTGTAATTTTTATCGCTTATCCAGCTGTCGTCCTGAGGACGCTTGTTTTCGTCTCTTATCAGATAGATGACGTAGATGTTCTCCTCGGGATAGCCTGATTCCTTGACTTTTTTTATATATCGTCCCAATTGCGAGGGTTGGTCCGGCGCATAATGGATCTTGTTTTCGATAATCACGGCGTACTCCCTGTCCAGAATGCGTAGGTCGATGCGCTCTTTCTCGACGGTAATCGTCGGCTTCGAGGCAGTTAGGCGGATGCCGTCGTTTTTTTGCTTATCAGGTTGTAAAAAGAGGACAGGATGACGTATCCTTCGGATGAATGCTGCCTCAAAAGCGCACCCAGGATTTTGCTGTGCGCATTTTCATTCGCACGTAACAGATCGACCAGATTGATATGGTATGGCAATTTGGCCTCTTCAGCCTCTCTTACAACTCGGAAACGGGACAACAAGCCGGTGGTAGCTGCTGTTTTCCGGATACGGATGGCTGTGCTATATTTCGCAAATCGGTCGCATAGCGCGGATAATCCTTGCGCGTCCATAATATTGGCTTTGATCTGTTTATCGGTTCGGCCGATTTCGATGCGGAGTCTGCGGCTCCGGATAGGAGCCAACTCTGAAGGTAAAATTATGAAAAAATCCTCGGAAGTCAAACTTCTGAGGATTTTTTCATAATTGAGGTCTGAAGCGGATTCGAACCGCTGTACAAGGTTTTGCAGACCTTTGCCTAGCCACTCGGCCATCAGACCCTGATTCGTCGGGATGTCCGACAAACGGATGTGCAAATATAGGAAGATTTCTCGTTTCTGCAAAACTTCTGCGCAACTTTGCATTTTTTCTTGTCGAAAAACGTTCTTGCGCCGGAAAAAACGTATCTTTACCCATTCTTAACAGCGGTTTTCGGACGATTATGGAGGTCGATGACATAGCCTTGACGCTCACTCCCGGAATCGGGGCGAAAGGGGCGGCGCATCTGCTCGGGCGGTTCGGTACGGCCCGCGGGATCTTCGCCGCCTCGCGCGACGAACTGGTCGAGGGTGCGCAGCTGCGCGACGAGCTGGCGCGCCGGCTGTTGAAGCGGGAGGCTTTTCCCGCTGCCGAGCGCGAGCTGGTCTATTGCCGGCGCAACGGCCTGGTGCCGCTCGCCTCGACGGACGGAGAGTATCCCGCGCTGTTGCGCGAGACGCCGGACTATCCCCATGTGCTGTACGTGCTGGGAAATGTCGCGGTGCTTCGCCGCACGATGCTGACGATGGTCGGCACGCGCCGCATGACCTGCTACGGTCAGCAGATGGCCGAGCGGCTCGTGGGCGAGCTGGCCGGCAGGCTTCCGGGGACGGTCGTCGTGAGCGGGCTGGCTTTCGGTGTCGATGCCGCCTGCCACCGGGCGGCGCTGGCGTTCGGCCTGCCCACCGTCGGGGTCGTCGCCTCGGTCCTGCCGTCGATTACCCCGGCGCAGCATGCGGCCCTTGCGCGCGATATGATCGAGCGGGGCGGGGCGGTGGTCTCGGAGCTTCATTCGCAGTCGCGGCAGAACGGTTCCTTCTACCTGGCCCGCAACCGGATCCTGGCCGGCATGAGCGGCGGCACGGTGGTTGTCGAGTCGCCGCTGGGCGGCGGGTCGATGGCTACGGCCCGTATGGCCGACGGGTACGACCGTACGGTCATGGCGGTCCCGGGGCGTGCGACGGATGCCATGTCGGCCGGTGTGAATGCGCTGATTCGCGACCGCAAGGCGCAGCTGGTCCTCTCGGGCGAGGATGTGGTGCGGGAGATGATGTGGGATGTGACCCGCTCCGGCGAACTTGCGGTGCCGGCTCCGGAGGCTGCGCCGGAATTTACCGGGCCGGAGCGCAGGCTGCTCGGCTGCTTTGCCGCAGCGGGAGAGACCGTTGCGGTCGAGCTGCTCGCCGAGCGGTCGGGACTCGCCCTCGGCGAACTCTCCGCGCTGCTGCTGGGGCTGGAGATGGCCGGTGTGATCCGTCAGCTGCCCGGCAGCCGCTACATGCGTCTCTGAAGGGGTGCCGGAGGGGACCTCGGTGCGGGCGGCTGCGTCGGGCGTGTCCGGAAGATGAACGATATGTCGGTATAAGATGGAAACGATGAACGAACGGGAGATTCTGGTGCACGAATACGTGTACGTGCGGGCCTGGGACGGAGGCATCGTCCTCGGCTTCGAGTGCGAGGCCGAGAAGCCGCTGGCCGTGGGACGGAAGCTGGGCGAAATAGACGAAAACGCCTGCATGAACGGCTACAATTGGGATGCCCTGCTGAGCTATTATCTATCCGAGCATGCGCCCGATATTCTGGAGTGCATGGAGAGCGATCCGGAGGCGGGTTCTTACGTCGCCTATTTCGAGGATACGCCGGAGAACGAGCGGAAAGCCCGCCGCTTTGCGGAGATGATCCTGGCGCTGGTCGAGGGGGAAGAGATACTCTGCCGGCTCGTTCGCGAACGGGGCGATGAGATCGAGTGGGATTGAATGTTGCGAAGCGGGCGTTGCGGGCGGGGAATTTGTCCGGTAGGCGGCTCACGTTACGATAAATAATTGTTATGTTGGTAGATACTCATGCTCATATTTATGCCGAGGAGTTCGATGCCGATCGCGATGCGGTCGTGGCCCGCGCCGGTCGGTCGGGTGTCGGGCTGCTGCTGCTGCCGGCGATCGACTCGGAGAGCCACGACCGGCTCTTCGCTGCGTGCCGGCGCTACGGCGCTTTCTGCCGTCCGATGATGGGGCTGCACCCCACTTCCGTGAACGGCAATCCCCGGTGGCGCGAGGAGCTGGAGCGGGTCGAGCGGCTGCTGGCCGCGCCGCCCGAGGGCATCGGCGGGTTCTGCGCCGTCGGCGAGATCGGGCTGGACTACTATTGGGACGACGGATTCAAGGCCGAGCAGCGGGAGGCTTTCGTGCGGCAGTGCCGCCTGGCCGTGCGGCTCGACCTGCCTGTCGCGATCCACACCCGCGCCGCCTGGGAGGATATGGTGCCGCTCATCGAGCGGGAGGCCGCCGCCGCGCGCGAGCAGGGCGGGAGACTGCGGGGGGTGTTTCATGCCTACTCCGAGGACGAGGCGACCTACCGGCGGCTGAAGGCGGCGGGCGACTTTCTCTTCGGCATCGGCGGGGTGGTAACCTTCCGGAAGAGCGCGCTGGCGGAAACGGTGCGCCGCATGGATCCGGACGACCTGCTGCTGGAGACCGACTGCCCCTACCTGACTCCCGTGCCACATCGGGGCGAGCGGAACGAATCCGGATATATTCGCTATATTTGCGACAAAATCGCGGAGCTGAAGGGTGTCCCGGCGGCGGAGATCGCCTCCGCTGCCACGCGCAACGCCCTGCGGATGTTCGGCGGCGGGAGCGGCCCGTGCGGCGAAGCGGTTGGCTGTGAAATCTAAAAAACGCTATACTCATGAAACCCAAAATTCTGATCATCTATACGGGCGGTACGATCGGCATGAAACCCGATCCCGAAACCGGAGCGCTCGTACCTTTCGATTTCGGCGGCATCTACGAGGAGTTTCCCTCGCTGCGGACGCTGAATATCGCCCTCGAGGTCTTCACGATGAATCCTGTGATCGACTCCTCGAACGTCTCGCCCGAAAACTGGCTCGAACTGGCGGCCATCGTGCGCGACAACTACGACCGCTACGACGGCTTCGTCGTGCTGCACGGCACCGACACCATGTCCTACACCGCTTCGGCGCTGAGCTTCCTGCTGGAGAACCTCTCCAAGCCGGTGGTATTTACCGGCAGCCAGATTCCGATCGGGGTGCTGCGCACCGACGGCCGCGAGAACCTGATGACGGCCATCGAGATCGCTTCGGCCCGCATCGACGGCCGCCCGGCGGTTCCGGAGGTGTCGCTCTACTTCCAGAACTGTCTGTTCCGTGCCAACCGCACCACCAAGCGCAGTTCGGAGGACCTGAGCGCCTTCTGGTCGTACAACTACCCGGCGCTGGCCGACGTGGGAGTCAATATCTCCTACCATACCGAATATATCCTCCATCCCGACAACTACGGCGAGCCGCTGCGGATCGCCTCCCGTCTGAGCGGCGGCGTGGCGGTCGTGAAGCTCTTCCCGGGTATCGAGGAGCGCACGCTGCGGGCGATGCTCTCGGCCGAAGGGCTGCGGGGTGTCGTGCTGGAGACTTTCGGCGCGGGCAACGCCCCGACGAGCGAGTGGTTCATCCGGGTGCTGGAGGAGGCGATCGGCCGGGGGCTGATCGTGCTCAACGTCACGCAGTGCCGCGGCGGTGCCGTGATGATGGAGCTTTACGAGACGGGGCTGCGGCTGCAGCAGATCGGCGTGCTGTGCGGACACGACATGACCACCGAGGCGGCCGTGACCAAACTGATGTACGTTTTGGGCCTCGAGCTGCCTCGGGAGCGTACTCTGGAACTGTTGCGCATGCCCCTCAAGGGAGAATTTACTTGCTGAAAGCGTTGTGAGGAATGAAATAAATTCGTATATTTCGGGACTCAAAGTGCGCTTTCTTTCTGTCACGAAACCGGCGGTTAGGAGATAAACGCCTGATTGTTATCGGTTTGTGTGGTATGGAGGGCGTGCGCCGGTCGCGGTGTGCTGCCGCCGGCTCACCGTCGGGCGGCTCTTGCGGCGGAGCGGAGCGGCCTGCGGAGAGGGCGGAGGGTCCGGAGAATGGAATTTTTTTTTTAATGCGATAGAAAAGTAAGAACGATCAACTAATTAAAATTTTAATTAACCATTATGAAAAAACTTTTTTTGATTGTAACGGCTGCCGTTTTCTCGCTCGGCGCTGTTAATGCTTTCGCTCAGGAGACGGTTGCGACCGAAGAGGCTGCAGTCATCGAGACCGTAGTCGCTGCACCGACGCAGCTGGCCGATGCCACTCCGATGCACCAGGTGCTGATGCAGAAGTTCCTCGAAGGCGGCTGGGAGTGGATGCTTCCGGTGCTCCTCTGCCTTGTTCTGGGTCTTGCCATCGCCATCGAGCGTATGCTCTATCTGAGCTTCTCGACGATCAACTCGAAGAAATTCATCGCCCAGGTCAATGACGCGCTCAAGAACGGCGGCATCGAGGCTGCCAAGGAGGTTTGCCGCAACAAGCGCGGCCCGATCGCCTCGATCTTCTATCAGGGTCTGGATCGCTACAACCAGGGTCTGGACAGCGTCGAGAAGGCCGTCGTATCGTACGGTTCGGTACAGACCGGCCGCATGGAGTCGGGTCTGAGCTGGATCGGTCTGTTCATCGCCCTCTCGCCGATGTTGGGCTTCATGGGTACGGTCGTCGGTATGATCGCTGCGTTCGACGCCATCCAGGCTGCCGGCGATATCTCCCCGACGCTGGTTGCCGGCGGTATCAAGGTCGCCCTGCTGACCACCCTGATGGGTCTTATCGCTGCGGTTATTCTTCAGCTGTTCTACAACTATATCGTTTCGAAGATCGACTCGCTGGTGAACGATATGGAGGATTCGTCGATCATCCTGATGGACATGCTGACCGAGTACAAGAAATAATTCGCATCCAAAAGATTCATTATCCCGATTATGAAAAAAGTATTTAACATATTGCTCGCTGTCGTGATGCTCATAACGGTCGCTCTGGCCGTATATGCGGTTGCGGACGGCGGCAGCAGCGAGTCGATCAACCTGAACCTCATCTGGGGTTACGTGCTGATCGTGGGTGCGGTGGCATCGGCTCTGTTCTGTGCGCTTTGGGGCATGGTCAAGAACCCGGCCGGCATCAAGGGTACGCTGCTTTCGACGGCGCTGATCGCGGTAATCGTCGTTGCGGCCTATATGATCGCCAAGGGGCATTCGATCCAGATTCCCGATCTGGCGACGGGCGGTTTCTTCCCCCACTCCGAGACGGTCGTTACGGAGGCCAGCATTCTGGTGACCTACGTGGCGATGGCCGGTGCGATTCTGACGGCCCTCTTTACCGAAATATACAAGGCGTTCAAATAGAAACTCGACTACACAATGGCTACAGACAAAAGAAAAGTACAGGAGATCAATGCCGGTTCTATGGCCGACATCGCTTTCCTGCTGCTCATATTCTTCCTGGTGGCTACGACGATGAATGTCGATACGGGTATCGCCCGCAACCTTCCTCCCATGCCTCCCGAGAATCAGCAGGTCGAGGATCTGAAGGTGCGTGTGCGTAACGTGCTCCCCGTGCTCATCAACGGTCGGGGCGACCTCTTCGTGGGGCGTGCCGGCGAGCAGGAGTATCTCGACATCCACCAGTTGAAGGACCGGGCCAAAGAGTTTTTGCTCAATCCGATGGACGATCCCAATCTTCCCGAGAAGGAGATGCAGGAGTTCGATCTTCCGGACGGCAGCAAGTGGACCTATGCAGTGGGTAAGGGCGTGCTTTCGCTTCAGACGACCAAGGATACCCAGTATCAGAACTACATCATGGTGCAGAACGAGCTGACCCGTGCGGTCAATGAGATCCGCGACGAGGTGGCGCGTGCGAAGTTCCAGAAGAAGTTCGCCGACCTGGCCGAGGGCGAGCGTGCCGTCGTCGCCAAAGCGGTGCCCATGAGTATTTCGGAGGCCGAACCAAGAGACTTAGCAGGAAAAAAGTAGTATGGCAGTAATGAAAAAGAAGGGCAACAAAGGTTTGCCCCCGATCTCTACCGCGTCGCTCCCCGACGTGATCTTCATGATCCTCTTCTTCTTCATGGTATCCACTACCATGCGCGACCAGGAGTTGCACGTGAAGTATTCGCTTCCCGATGCGACCGAGGTTCAGAAGTTGGAGAAGAAGTCGCTCGTGAGCTACATCCACATCGGCGAGCCTATCGGTATCTGGCGCGAGCAGTACGGTCCCGCGCCCCGTATCCAGCTCAACGATGCGTTCAAGACCGCTCAGGATATCGGTCAGTTCGTCGCTGCCGAGCGCGATAAGCTCAGCGAGCAGGATCGTGCGCTGATGACGGTCTGCCTCAAGGCCGATCGCTATACGACGATGGGCCGTATTACCGAGGTCAAGCAGGAGCTTCGCCGTGCGAATGCCCTGAAGATCTCCTATGCGGCCGGTAAGACGCTGGGCTATTAGCCTGTGTCTGTCGGAATATTGCAAAACGACGGAGGAACTCGAAAGTTCCTCCGTCGTTTTTTTGTGCCCGTGCCGCACGGTCGCATCTATTTCCCGCCTTTTCCCTCGGGTTTCGGTGGGCGTGGCGTGGCGTGGCGTGGCGTGGCGTGGGATCTCTCCTATCTTTATGAATCGACGCAGTGCGTAGGATGGTCGCCTGCTTGCAGCCTGCTGCACGTGTTGCAGGGGCGG
>JAIEHQ010000196.1 GCA_029065825.1 Alistipes sp. | reverse complement strand
AACGCTCGCGGTAGGCCCACTGCCATGAGTACTCGAAGTGCGCCTCGTCCTTAGGCTCGTAGTTGGCCGTATCGAGATAGTTCACGCCGCACTCGAGGCAGGCATCCATGATCGTAAGGTCCTGATAAGGAAGCGCGACATTGACGACGATGTCCGGCTTGAAAGCGCGGAACAGCTCGCACAGCTCGGCAACGCTGTCGGCATCGACCTGAGCGGTCTTCACGCGACCTCCGCCGATCGCCTCGGCCACGGCATCGCACTTCGACTTGGTGCGGCTGGCAAGCATCACATCCGTAAAAACAGGATCGGCGGCTATTTTCTGCGTCACGACCGTTCCGACGCCTCCCGCTCCGATAATTAGTGCTTTACACATACTTCGATTCTTTATTGAGATATAGATTTTCGCAAAGATAGAAAAAAATCGGGATCGTTCCGCAGCGTCCCTCCTTTTAATTATCCGCCCGCTCCTTTCCGAAGATCGGCCGCATTGCGGCAAGCCCCGCACGCACGCCCCCGCAGGAAAAAGGCGACCTCGGGCACCACCGGGGATAGAAAACAAAAAAGAGGAGAATTTTCACTCTCCTCTTCCGTGAACCCGCTGGGGCTCGAACCCAGGACCCCAACATTAAAAGTGTTGTGCTCTACCTGCTGAGCTACGGATTCTCCGAATCAATCCGGGAATATTTCCCGTTTTGGTGGTGCAAATGTAGCGATTATTTTCGTATCGCCAAATAAAATCGAATAAAAAATTCTCCGGCGACCGTTATTCGTCGGCAATCCGCACCAGCAGCACGGCATCGAGCAGATCGCCCGCCGCCGTCGCCCGATAGCGGAAGCGAAGGGGACCCTTCCGGTGGCGTACCGTCACGCCCAAAGGCTTCCAGCAGTTCTCCCCTTCGGGGAAGCGGGCGGCGAGCGCACCCGGAACCCACTTCCAAACGGCGTAACGTCCCGCCGGCAGCGCCTCGGAGGATGAATATGCGTACACCGCTCCTTTCCGTCGGGCGACACGGTAGGAGTCTCCGAAAAAGAGCCGGCCGTCATCGCTCCGCAGCTCCCATCCTCTGCCAGACTCCCCCTCCGAGTCCAGGCGCAGACGCACTTCGCCTCCCAGATCGAGCAGATCGCTCAGCGCGAGCAGAGAAGAGTGCGCCAGTTCGGCCAGATTCTCGGCAGAGACCCACTCGCCCTGCGGGTCGGCATTATAATAAGAGTAGGTAGTCTCGAAAGTCACAGCCAGCGTACGCTCTCCGTAGCGCTCCCACAACCACCCTTCGGCATATTGCGGATCGAGCCTGGAAAACCGCTGGTCGATGGGGCGGTAATAGGGCGTACAGTCGATCGTCAGGGCCGAGAGCAGCATCTTGCGCCGATACATCTGTTGCGACGAGGATTCGGGCGTATGGATCCAGTAGGTCACGAAGGGAGCGCGCTGCGAATGGAGGTTCAGCACCACGTCCATAGGCTCCTCGTCGGCCAGGCGGGCGATCGTCCGCTTGAGCGCCGCCACCTCGGGACTCGTCAGCGAGTCGGGCCGATTCCAGTCGGTCTCCAGATTGATCCCTTCGGCCGTCGTGCGGGAGTAGCCTCCGATCACGCCGTCGGGATTGGTCTCCGGAACGATATAGAATATCGCGTTGCGGAGCAGCTGCCGCGAGAACGGCCGGTCGGCGAGCAGCTCCTCGATCATCGCCTCCAGATGCCAGGCGGCAGGCGCTTCGCTCGTATGGACCCGGGAATGGAGCCAAATCCGCCGCTTGCCGTCATCCGGCACCTCGGGATCGGTCACGACCAGCATCGTCAGCGGCATTCCCTTGCCGCTGCGACCGATCTCACGCCGCCCGACGAAGGGCGAGCGGCTCCACTGCTCCGCCTTGGCCTCATGACGTTCGTGCGTGTAAGGGAGGAAATAGGCGAAATAGAGCGTATCGTGCCCGGCTGCCGTCAGAAGCGTCTGAGGACGCAGCAGCGCACCGGAGTCCATGCGGCGGTAATCGATGCCGTCGTGCGAGCAAAAGGGACGCTCCAGCTCGGTATTGGGAATGCGCAGCAGAAGCAGCTTGTCCTTTACGCCCTGAAGCCGGAAGTGGAACCACCGGCTGCTCGGCCATGCCTGCGGGTCGTGCGGATCGACAGGATCGACCCGCGAACGCACCTCGATACTCAGCACCCCGACGGAGTCCTGTCGCCCCATCGGGATTCGCTCCTCGGCCAGCACCCGCATCCGGCCCATGCTGCCGCTGTCGAAGTCGGCCGAGGCCGTAACCTGGGCCGAGACATCGAGCCACCAGCCCGCCGCCCACAGAGCCAGCCCCAGCCTGCGGAGGCACCTCCCCACCGGTCCCGGTCGCTCCATACCCTACCGCAACACACGCTCACGCAGTTCCGCCCAGCTGCGTGCGGCCTGCTGAGGCAGACACAGATGGGTGCCGAT
>JAIEHQ010000195.1 GCA_029065825.1 Alistipes sp. | reverse complement strand
GGCTGCGACTGCTCGATGCGCTACTACAACGCCGACGGCTCGGCCGGCGAGATGTGCGGCAACGGCGGACGCTGCTTCGCCCTCTTCGCCCACCACCTGGGCATCGGAGGCGAGCGCAAACGGTTCGATTCGATCGATGGCACGCACGAAGCGCTGATCCGCCGTGCGGAAGCGTTCTGCGGCGAAGTGGAGCTGGGGATGATCGACGTGGAGCGGATCGAACGCAGCGGCGAGGGGTGGTTCCTCAACACGGGAGTCCCCCACTACGTCGAACCGACCGACGACCTGGAGGGGATCGACGTGCCGCGCCTCGGCCGCGCCATCCGCTACGACGCGCGCTTCAGCGAAGGGACCAACGTCAATTTCGTGCAAACCGCAGCGGCGGGCGAGATCGCCGTCCGCACCTACGAACGGGGCGTGGAGGCCGAAACCCTCGCCTGCGGCACGGGATCGGTCGCTGCGGCGCTGACGGTCCACGCCACGCAGCAACCCTCGATCCGGCGCTTTGCGGTCCGTGTGCGCGGCGGCCGGCTCGACGTGTCGTTCGACGAACCCCGCCCCGGCCGTTACACGAACATCCGCCTGGCGGGTCCTGCCCGCAAGGTGTTCGACGGCGAGTACGATCCGGAGAACTTCCCCTGCGGAAAGTGACCGCACGGTCTCGCCCCGGAGCGAGGCATCCGAAACAGAAAACCTACCATACGATTATGATCGAAAAATTCATCATGGCGGGCGACACGCCCCTGCACCTCTGCGACTCGCAGACGGGCGACCGCTGCATCGTGCTGCTGCACGGCTACCTCGAATCGATGCTCGTCTGGGACGACTTCGTGCCGCTGCTCTACAAACGGGCGCGCATCGTGACGCTCGATCTGCCGGGACACGGCATCTCGACGGTGGCGGGACCCGTCCACACGATGGAGTACCTGGCCGATACGGTCCGGGGGGCGCTCGACACGCTGGGCATCGAACGCTGCACGCTCGTCGGACACTCGATGGGCGGCTACGCGGCACTCGCCTTCTGCGAAAGGTATCCCGAGCGGCTCGACGGCATCGTGCTGCTCAGCTCCACTCCCGATGCCGACACCGAAGAGAAGCGGGAAAACCGCCGCCGCGAGATCCGCCTGATCGAGGCGGGCAAGAAAGAGGCGCTGGCGCGCATCGCACCCGAAGCGGGCTTCGCCCCCGCGAACCGGAAGCGGCTCCGCGACAGCATCGAGGACCTCGCCGAGCAGATCTTCATCACCGAGGACGAGGGGATCACGGCGCTGCTCAACGGCATGATCGAGCGACCCGACCGCAACGAGATGCTGCTCCGCTCCCCGGTGCGGCAGTGCTTCATATTCGGCAGGGAGGACGGCTACATTCCGCGCGAAAAGGCGGAGGAGCTGGCTGCCCGCCACCCGCAGGCCGAGGTGGTCTGGCTCGAACACTCGGGACACATGGGCTTCATCGAGGAGCCGCAGGCGACGGCCGAGGCGCTGCTGCGCTTCGCGCTCCCCGAAGAGGAGCCGAAAGCCGGAGTGCAGGAGTAATGCCCCGGAGCGGCCCGCAAACAGGAGCGGCGCGGCAGCGACGGCTCCCCGACACCCCCGCCTAGCAACGAAAAGCAGCGCAGGACAAAAGTCCTGCGCTGCTTTTCGTTTGCGTCAGCCTGCCGCTACTCCTCGTCAGTATCGGTATAGGCCTTGAGCAGCTTCTCCTGCACGTCGGAGGGCACCTGCTCGTAGGAGGCGAACTTCATCGTGTAGGTCGCCGCACCCGAACTGAGCGACGAAAGCGTCGTCGAATAGCGGTAAAGCTCGGCCAGCGGCACGCGGGCGTTCAGGCGGTCGAAGCCCTTGTCGGACTCCATGCCCATGATCATCGCCCGGCGGTTCTGCAGGTCGCTCATCACGGCACCCATGTATTCGCTCGGGGTCAGCACCTCAACGTCGTAGATCGGCTCCATGATCTTCGGACCGGCATTGCGGAAAGCCTCCTTGAAGGCGTTGCGCGCGGCCAGCTTGAAGGAGATTTCGTTCGAATCCACCGGGTGCATCTTGCCGTCGTAAACCACCACGCGGATATCGCGGGCATAGGAACCCGTCAGCGGACCCTCGTCCATCTTCTCCATCACGCCCTTGAGGATCGCCGGCATGAAGCGGGCATCGATCGCGCCGCCCACGATGGCGCTGTAGAACTGCAGCTTGCCGCCCCACGGAAGATCGTACTCCTCCTTGTTCTTGACATTGACCACCAGGTCGCCCTTGCCCGCAACCTTGTAGTTCTTCGGTTCGGGCATGCCCTCGCAGTAAGGCTCGACGATCAGGTGCACCTCGCCGAACTGACCGGCACCGCCCGATTGCTTCTTGTGACGATAGTCGGCCTGAGCCACCTTCGTGATGGTCTCGCGGTAGGGAATCTTCGGGGCGACATAGTCGTACTGGAGCTTGTTTTCGGAGGCGATGCGCGAACGCAGGATGTTGAGGTGGTGTTCGCCCTGACCCTGGATGATGGTCTGCTTCAACTCCTTCGAGTAATCGACCAGAATGGTCGGATCCTCGTACTTGGCATCGTTCAGAATCTTGCCCAGTTTCTCGTCGTCGCCCTGATCCTTGGTCTTGATCGCCGCGCGGTAGCGGGGTTCGGGGAAGACGATCGGGTCAATCGACACGGGCGCGCCCGGCGCGGCGAGCGTGTCGTTGGTGCGCGTGCCCTTGAGTTTCACGGTGCAGCCGATGTCGCCGGCCGACAGCTCGGTCACCTTGATGCGGTTCTTGCCGGCAACGGCGAACAGCTGGGAGATCTTCTCCTTGTTGCCGGTGCGGGTATTGACCAGCTCCATGCCCTCCGTGAGCCGTCCCCGGATCACGCGCAGGTAGGAGATCTCGCCGATGTGCTGCTCGATCTGGCTCTTGAAGACGAACGCTGCGGCCGGAGCCTCGGCATCGGCCGCGATCTCCTCGCCCTCGGTCGAGAGGAAAGCGGGTGCCTTGAGCGGACCCGGCGCGACGTTGATGATGAACTCCATCAGGCGCTTGGTGCCGATGTCGCGCTTGCCGCTACCGCAGAAGACGGGAATAACCTCGCGGCGCGCCACGCCGATCTTCAGGCCGGCACGGATGTCGTCCTGCGTGAGCGAACCCTTCTCGAAGTAAAGCTCCATCAGCGCGTCGTCGTGCTCGGCGGCCACCTCGACCAGCTCTTTGTTGAGCGCCAGGGCGCGCTCCATCTCCCCGGCGGGGATCTCCAGCTCCTCGCGGGTGCCGTTCTCATCCTTGAAACGATACATTTTCATCAGCAGCACGTCGATGAAAGAGTCGAATCCCGCACCCTGATTGACCGGATACTGCACGATGACCGGCTTCACGCGCGAAGCGGCCTTGATCGCCTCGAACGTGGCCTCGAAGTTGGCCTTGTCGGAATCGAGCTGATTGACGAAAGCGATGATCGGCTTGTTGAGCAGCCGCGCGTAGCGGGCCTGTATCTCGCTGCCGACCTCCCAGCCGTTCTGGGCGTTGAAGACCATTACCCCCACGTCGCCCACCTTGAAAGCCGAGAAGAGGCTGCCGCAGAAGTCGTCCGAGCCGGGACAGTCTATGATATTGAGCTTGCGCTCCATGAATTCGGTAAAGAGGATCGTCGAATAGATCGAACGCTTGTATTCGTGCTCGATGTCCGTGTTGTCCGAGAGCGTGTTGTTCCCCTCGATGCTGCCCCGGCGGTCGATTACCTTGCCTTCGTAAGCCATCGCTTCGGCCAGGGTGGTCTTGCCCGTGCCGGGTGCGCCAATAAGAACGATGTTCTTGATCTCTTTTGCTGAATAATTTTTCATATTCCTATCGTTTTTTAAGGTTTTATCGCTCGGTCGCCGGCTTCACGAAACGGATCCGAAAGCCTTTTTCTTCGAACTTCGCCTTATAAATATACAAAAAAAATCAATCGGACAACTTTTCGGGCAAAAAAATCATCCTCCGGAGGGACTCCGCCCGCCCTGTCTTTCCGCTCCGCAGCGGGCAGGAAATCACGCCCTGCGCTCCTGCATGCGGCGCATCCGGGCCACCTGCCTCCAGAGCAGCGCACCGGCCAGCAGCGAGGCGGCGGCATCGGCCGAGCACATGGCCAGCCAGACCCCCTGCGTACCCAGCCGGGGCGGCAGCAGCCACAGCAGCGGGATGAGGAAAAGCAGCTGGCGCGTCAGCGAAAGGAAGATCGACTGCCGCGGCTTGCCGATGTACTGGAAGAAGTTGGAGGCGACGATCTGGAACCCGACGGCCGGGAATGCCGCCAGCGCGAGGCGCAGCCCCTCGGCCGCCAGCGCGATCATCCGTTCGGCCGCCGCACCGTCGGCCGCATCGACGAAGAGCAGCGCGGCCTGGCGGGGCAGCAGCTCGGCGATGAGGAACCCGACGCTCGTCACGCAGACGGCGCAGAGGGCCGTGCGGCCCAACGCACCCAGCATCCGGTCGAAGCGCCCAGCACCGTAATTGTAGCCCACGACGGGCTGCATGCCCCGGTTGAGTCCCGTCACGACCATCAGGAAGAGCATCGCCACGCGATAGACGATCCCGTAGGCCCCGATGGCCTCGTCGCCCCCCGTCGCCCGCAGCGCGCAATTGACAGCCACCACCACCGCCGAGGCGCAGAGATGCAGCAGGAAGGGTGCCAGCCCGATGGCCAGAATGCCGCCGGCGATGCGGCGGTCGATGCGGAAAATACCGGACCGGAAACGGGGGAAGCTGACGCGCGCGGCGAAATGGGCCACCGTCAGCATCAGCGCGGCGCTCTGCGCGAGCACCGTCGCCAGGGCCGCACCGCGCACGCCCCAGCCGAATCCGAAAAGGAACAGCGGGCAGAGCAGGCAGTTCAACACGACCGTGACGAGCATAACGGCCATCGCCCGACGGGGATGTCCCGAGGCGCGGAGCAGCTCGTTCAGTCCCAGAAAGAGCTGGTTTACCACCGTGCCGCCCAGAATGATCCGCATGAAATCGCGGGCATAGCCGATCGTGCCGTCGCTCGCGCCGAACGCCCGCAGGATCGGGTCCAGCCCCAGCAGCCCGAGCAGCGTGAGCGCCGCCCCGACGGACAGATGCAGCACGACGGCGTTGCCCAGCGTCCGTTCCGCGCCCGCACGGTCGTCGCGGCCCAGACGGATCGAGAGCAGCGCGGCGGCCCCGATGCCGACCATCGAACCGAACGCCGAGAGGATGTTCATCAGCGGCATGGCGAGCGCCAGCGCCGAGAGGGCGAGCGGTCCCACGCCGCGCCCGATGAAGATGCTGTCGATGATGTTGTAGAGCGAGGTGGAGACCGTCGCGATGATCGCCGGCACGGCATAGCGGGCAAGCAGCCGGGGAATCGGCTCGCTTCCGAGCGAACGGGGTGTGGCGGTCGGTTTCATCGATGCAAAAATAGGAAGAACATTCCGAACCGCCTCCCCTTCGGCCGGAATAAAACAGCGCAGACCCTCCACTGCCCTCCACTGCCCTCCTCTGCCCTC
>JAIEHQ010000194.1 GCA_029065825.1 Alistipes sp. | reverse complement strand
ACGAAGAACTGCATCTCCATCTGCTCGAACTCGCGCATGCGGAAGATGAACTGGCGCGCCACGATCTCGTTGCGGAAGGCCTTGCCGATCTGTGCGATGCCGAACGGCAGCTTCATGCGGCCGGTCTTCTGCACGTTGAGGAAATTGACGAAGATGCCCTGGGCCGTCTCGGGCCGCAGATAGACCGTGTTCGCCCCCTCGGCCGTCGAACCCATCTGGGTCGAGAACATCAGGTTGAACTGGCGCACCTCGGTCCAGTTGCGCGTGCCCGAAATCGGGCAGACGATCTCGCAGTCGAGGATGATCTGGCGCAGCTCCTCGAGGTTGCCGGCGTTCAGCGCCTCGGCGAAACGCTCGTGCACCGCGTCGCGGGCGGCGGCGATCTCCAGCACGCGGGGCGAGGTGGCACGGTATTGCGCCTCGTCGAAAGCCTCCTTGAAGCGCTTGCGGGCCTTCTCGACCTCTTTCTGGATCTTGTCGTCCTGCTTGGCGAGCCACTCTTCGATCAGCACGTCGGCGCGGTAGCGCTTCTTCGAGTCCTTGTTGTCGATCAGCGGGTCGTTGAACGCACCCACATGGCCCGAGGCCTCCCACGTGCGGGGGTGCATGAAGATCGCAGCGTCGATGCCGACGATGTTTTCGTGGAGCTTGACCATCGAATCCCACCAGTAGCGCTTGATGTTGTTCTTCAGCTCCACGCCGTTCTGGCCGTAGTCATAGACGGCACCCAGTCCGTCGTAGATTTCGCTCGAAGGGAAAATGAAGCCGTACTCCTTGCAGTGAGCCACCAGCTTTTTGAAGAGTTCTTCCTGAGTCATGGTATTTTGTTTTTTTGTGTTTTTCCGAAAAAATAAAGATACGGATAAGCCGTGCGAAAAAGCAAGTTCGCTTGCATTTTTCCCGAGGCGAAGTATCTAAGGCGCAGCCAAAGGTACGAAAAAATCGGAAAAAAGTCAGCGTCCGCTCCGCAAGATTGCCGATTCTCCCCGCAGGAAGCCGTTCCGATGCGGAAAACCGAAGGGCGGATGCGGATAATTTCGTACCTTTGCGGCCATACGGACAAAAATTCTATTTACGATGACACAGTATGCGATTATCTCTACGGAGAAGGGCGAGATGAAGGCGGAACTCTACACCGACGACGTGCCCGGTACGGTGGCCAACTTCGTGGAGCTGGCCGAACACGGTTTTTATGACGGGCTGACTTTCCACCGCGTGATCCCCGGATTCGTGATCCAGGGCGGCTGTCCCCGGGGCGACGGCACGGGCGGGCCGGGTTACCGCATCAAGTGCGAGACTTCGGCTCCGCGTCAGTACCACGACCGGGGCGTGATGTCGATGGCCCATGCCGGCAGGGATACCGGCGGGTCGCAGTTCTTCATCTGCATGAACCGCGAGAATACGCAGCATCTGGACGGGGTTCACACCTGCTTCGGCCGGGTGGTCGAGGGACTCGATGTGATCGACGACATTCGCCCCGGCGACCGGATGCTTTCGGTGCGCATCGTCCGCGAGTAGTGTGGAAGGAGGCTGCGGTGCGGGTGCCCCGCATCGTTGCGAAAAACCCCTTGTCCGGTTGCGGGCAAGGGGTTTTTGTACGTACAGAGGCAATAGTTCCGAAAGGCTGCCTGCGGTGTGGGGCAATGCCGGGCGGATGCGCTCCGTGACCGCTACTCTGCGATCACGCCTGAGCCGACCAGCTCCTCGCCGTCGTACCAGGCGGCGAACTGACCCGGAGTGATGCCCCGCTGCGGCCGGTCGAAGAGCAGGTAAGCCCCCTCTTCGCGCGCGATCAGCTCGGCCCCCTGGAGTGGCTGCCGGTAGCGGATGCGGACGCTGAAGCGGCGGCTTTGGCCCGGAGCGAGCCGCTGCGACGGGTCGATCCAGTGGAGGTCGCCGGGGGCGATGCGCAGCGCCCGGCGGTAGAGCCCGGGGTGGCTGTCGCCCTCGCCGACGTAGATCACGTTCTGCGCCACGTCGGTGGCCAGGACGAAGAGCGACTCCTTGCGGCCGCCGATTCCCAGCCCCTTGCGCTGGCCGATGGTGTAGAAGTGGGCGCCGTTGTGGGTGCCGATCTTCTTGCCGTCGCGCACCGTGTAGCGGTAGGGGCGGGCGAGTGCCGCCGGATCCTCTCCGTCGGTCGGGGGGGCGGCGTATTTGGGCCAGTCGGCGCGGATTTCGTGGACGTTGCCCGTGCGTGCGGCGAGTTTCTGCTGGAGGAAGAGCGGGAGATCGACCTTGCCGACGAAACAGATGCCCTGCGAGTCCTTGCGCTTGGCCGTGGCCAGCTGCTGCTCCTCGGCGATGCGGCGCACCTCGGGTTTGAGCAGGTCGCCGACGGGAAAGAGCGCCCGGGCGAGCTGCTCCTGCGAGAGCTGGCAGAGAAAGTAGCTCTGGTCCTTGTTCGGATCGCTGCCCGCGAGCAACCGGTGGATCGTCCGTCCGTCGGGTCCCGTCGCCTCCGCCTTGCGGCAGTAGTGGCCCGTCGCCACGAAGTCGGCACCCAGCTTGAGGGCCTCCTGCAGGAAGACATCGAACTTGATCTCCCGGTTGCAGAGCACGTCGGGATTGGGGGTGCGTCCCCGCTCGTATTCGGAGAACATGTAATCGACCACCCGGCGGCGGTACTCCTGCGAAAGATCGACCGTATGGAAGGGAATGTCGAGCCGGCGGGCCACCAGCTCGGCGAAGAGCCGGTCGTCGTGCCAGGGGCAGTCGCCCTCGAGCGTGCCGGTCGTGTCGTGCCAGTTGATCATGAAGAGTCCGACGACCTCGTGTCCCTGCTGCTTGAGCAGGTAGGCCGCAACCGACGAATCGACACCGCCGGAGAGACCGATAACTACGCGTGCCATTGTTGTTTCAGGAATGTTGTTGTGATTCGGAGTGTGTCATCCGTCCGGCGCTGGGCGCGCGGCCTGCCGCTCCGGAGGGTTTATTGCAGTTCGACCAGTCCTTCGGGCAGCACCATGCGCACCTCCCGCGCTTCGAAGTCGATGCCGGCGATAAACTCCTCGACGGCCGGCACCAGCACCCGCTTTCCGTCGAGTGCGATCTCGAACAGCGGATTGGCCTCGCTGTCGTAGAAGTCGCTGATCTCCCCGCGAAGCTGCCCGACCTTCACGCCGAAGCCGATGAGGTCTTCGAGGTAGAATTCGTCGCTCTCTTCCTCCTCCAGCCGGACGGACAGTTCCGCTCCGAGCAGCTCCTCGGCCCGGCGCTGGGTGTCGAGGTCGGCGAAGCGGACCAGTGCACCGGTGCGGCCGCGGCGTTCGAACCGGTCGCAGTAGAGGGGGACCTCCAGCCGGTCGATCGTGGCGAACAGAGGCTCCTCTTCGGGCGAGAAGTCCTCGGGAAAGGTCGTGTATAGGTTGAGCAGCAGGCCGCCCTCCGTGCCGAAAAGTTTGCTTACGCGCGCTACCGGTTGCAACATCGTGTCTTCGTGTTTTTTTGCTGTCGTTTTTCGATTCGTAGAGGTTCCGGGCGGGAGACTTTCTCCGCTCCGGCCTCCGGAAGTCGGGGGATGCGGTCGGTGCCGGCCGTATGAGGCGCAGCTTCCGGAGGTGTCGCGCTGCGGGAGACGCTTTCGCTTCGTAGCCGCTTTTGCCGGGCCGGTGCCGGAAATCCCCTCGGGGAAGGGACGGACGAAAAGAAAACGGGTCGGACAATGCTTGCCGACCCGTTTTCTCTGGTTTTCGTATGCAGGACCGGACTAAGCCTCTGCGGGAGCCTCGCCCTCGGCTGCGGTCTCCTCCGCCGCTGCGGCAGCAGCTGCTTCGGCTGCCTCGCGTGCTGCAGCCTCGGCTGCGGCCTTCTTCTCGGCGATTGCCTTGGCGCGCTCCTCGTTTACCTTGGCCTCGGCTGCCAGACGAGCCTTCTCGGCCGACTTGGCATCGGTGGCGATCTTGTTGGTCTTGTTGGCGATCTTGCCCTCTTTCTCGCCCAGCCACTTGTTGAACTTGGCCTCGGCATCGCTCTCGGAGAATGCTCCCTTGGCTACGCCGCCGAGCAGATGCTTCTTATACATCACGCCCTTGTAGGAGAGGATTGCCCGGCAGGTGTCGGTGGGTTGTGCGCCTTTGAGTAACCAATCCAGAGCTTTCTCGAAGTTCAGATCGATCGTAGCAGGATTCGTATTGGGGTTGTAGGTACCCAATTTCTCGATGAATTTACCATCACGTGGCGCTCTGCTATCTGCGGCAACGATGTGGTAGAAAGCATAACCTTTCTTACCGTGGCGTGCCAGACGAATTTTAACAGCCATTTGCTATAAAATTTTTAATAAATAATTAACGCAACCCGATTCCGGGCTTTTTAGCGGGGCAAAAGTAGCGATAAAAAACCGAACTGCCAAATCTTTTTCGTCCGCCGGTCGGCGCATGCGGAAAATTCCGCTCCGCAGCGGGCTGCATCGCCCCTGCCGCCGGCCCGGATGCAAAGGAGGAGACCGCTCGCCGGGCGGTCTCCTCCTCGTCGGTGCTGCCGCACTGTCAGTCGATCGTCAGCTTGGCGCTCGCCTCGAACGTCGTGTCGGCGAAGCGGGCCGTGACGGTAAAGGTATGGCTCCCGACGGGCAGCGGGAAGGGCAGTTTGAGATAGAGGGTCGGTTCGACCAGCAGCAGGTCGGCGGCCGTGACCTCGTCGAGCGGCTTGATCAGCGGCGTGCCGCCCAGGCCGTTGTAAAGGAGCAATCCG
Organism: Alistipes sp.; assembly: GCA_029065825.1. Lineage (GTDB taxonomy): Bacteria > Bacteroidota > Bacteroidia > Bacteroidales > Rikenellaceae > Alistipes. The sequence goes on along the minus strand of JAIEHQ010000194.1, from coordinate 5,935 downwards.
TCGAAGCTTTCCGGATATGACGGCATTTTCGAGTCGTCGTAACCGCAGGCGATGTATTCGTCGAACGATACGCCGTAGAGGGTCAGCAGGTCGCCGAGCGGCGCTCCGGCCGGGTGGGCTTCGTCGATGGGGGAGTCGCAGGTCACTTCGATCGACAGGCAGTCGCTGCCCAGGGCGACGGTGCTGAAGGGGACGATCCTGTCGTTGAACTCCCTGTCGCCGTAGCGTGCGGCGATCGCTTCGTGGCGGGCTTTCGTCTGCACCTCGCGGTTGGAGATCCGCTCGCCGTCGAAAGAGATCTCCAGCAGGTACTCTTTTCCATGCACGGCTTCTCCTTCCAGGCGGACGTTCATTGCCGAGGGGAGCAGATAGACCTGGATGAATCCGTCGGAGAGATGGGTGCCGTCGGGTGCCACCTCTTCGATTCCGGGGTTTTCGATCACAGGAGTCTCTTTGTCGGAGCAGCCGATCAGAAAGCTGGCTGCCAGAAGTAGAAGCAGGAAAGAACGTTTCATAATTTTCGGATTTTGGGGTTGAACTTCTCTTGTCGGATGCAATATATCGAAAATAAGTGAAAAATACAAATTTTTCGTCCGATTATGTTGTTTTTCGCTCACAGCCCGGGGTTTTCAGGCGCGAGGCCTTGCATCGGGGCGAAGCGGCTCCGCATTCGGAATTTGTCGAATAAGTCTCCGATGTTTTGAAGTTTTCGGGAAATTGTATTATTTTTGCCCCGCGAAGCGTGTCCGTGATGGTGCGGTCCGCTTTTTCAGAGAGGATGGTTCCGTAGCTCAGTTGGATAGAGCAACAGCCTTCTAAGCTGTGGGTCGAGCGTTCGAACCGCTCCGGAATCACGACGACGACCGATATTGGTTTCCAAGCCGATGTCGGTCGTCTTTGTTTGTCCGTGCGGGAGCGTGCCGGGGCGGTGCTCCGGATTGTTTCGTTTCGTGCGGGGCTGTCCGTATCCTCTTCGCCGTGCCGGGGTCCGTGCGTCCGCCGGGCAGAGAATCGTAGTTTGGCTTGTAATCTATTGATTGTCAGCGGGTGTTTTTTCGGGGGGGGGATTTCTTCGCGCGCGTAATCCGTTTTTCGAATAAAATTGCCTATTTTTGTTCTTCGATTCTCTGTTCCGAAAGGGGATCGGTCGGATTGTATGAATTACAGGAAGAGATTCGCGATTGCGGGTGTGGCCGGATACGTTGCACCCCGTCATCTGCAGGCCATTGCCGCAACGGGCCATGAACTGATCGCGGCGCACGATTTGTCGGACAGCGTCGGAGTGCTGGACCGCTATTTCCCGGAGACGGACTTCACGACCGACCCGGCGCTTTTCGCGCGATGGCTCGATCGCCGGGCGATCGACTACCTGACGGTCTGCACGCCCAACCACCTGCACGCCGCGCACGTGGCGCTGGGACTGGAGCGGGGAGCCGACGCGATCTGCGAGAAGCCGCTGGGGATCGATCCCCGGCAGCTCGACCGGATGATCGAGCTGGAGCGAAGCTCCGGGCACCGTGTCTGGACGATCCTGCAACTGCGCCTCCACCCCGAGATCGTTCGGCTCAAGGAGCGCATCGCGGCTTCCCCGCCCGACCGTATCTATGACATCGAGCTGACCTACGTCACGCCTCGCGGACGGTGGTATGCCGCCTCGTGGAAGGGCGACAGCGGGAAGAGCGGCGGGGTGGCGATGAACATCGGGGTCCATTTCTACGATATGCTGCTCTGGATCTTCGGAGCCGTCGAGCGGAGCGAGGTCCACTATGCCGACGACGGCTGCGTCGCCGGCGCGCTGCTGCTCCGGCGCGCGCGGGTAAGGTACCTGCTCAGCATCTCCGCGCGTCACCTGCCCCGTCGCGGGGAGGAGGGAGCGGCCCCTTACCGGCGGCTCTCCATCGACGGCGAGGAGTTCGATTTTTCGCAGGGATTCGCCGATCTGCACACGGAGAGCTACCGCCGGATTCTTCGGGGCGAAGGCTTCGGACCGGCCGACGCGCGGGAGGCGATCGAACTGCTTCTCCGCATCGGCGGCACGACCCCTTCGGGATTGACGGGGGACTATCATCCGCTGGCGCGGAGCCTCGGACGTGCGGTGCATCCGGTGTCGAACCTCAAACGGAACGGGGATGGCGATTAAGATGGTCGATCTTTACGGTCCGTACGAACGGATCCGGGAGGAGGTGGCGGCCGGCATCCGGGAGGTGGTCGAATCCTCGGCTTTCATCAACGGTCCGGCGGTCGGGGAGCTGGCCCGCGAGCTGTCGGAATGGCTCGGCGTGCGCCACACGATCCCCTGCGGCAGCGGCACCGACGCGCTGCTGCTGGCGTTCATGGCCGTCGGCCTGAAGCCGGGCGACGAGGTGGTCGTGCCGGCGTTCTCCTACGCCGCGCCGGTCGAGGCGGCGGCCCTGCTGGGCGGTGTGCCCGTGATGGCCGACGTGGATCCGGAGACTTTCAACATGGACCCGCAGAGCCTCCGGCGCGTAATCACGCCCCGCACCAGGGCGATCGTGCCGGTGCATCTGTTCGGACAGACGTGCGCGATGGAGCCGATCCTCGGGATCGCCCGCGAGTACGGGCTCTATGTCATCGAGGACAACGCCCAGTCGTTCGGTGCGGAGTACACCTTTTCCGACGGTCGGCGCAAATATGCCGGCACGATGGGGCACATCGGCTGCACGTCGTTCTTCCCCACCAAGGTGCTGGGGTGTTTCGGCGACGGAGGCGCTCTTTTTACCGACGACGATCGGCTGGGCGAGCGGCTCCGGATGATGGCCGCGCACGGCCAGCGGGAACGCTACCGCCACGAAACGCTCGGTCTCAACTCGCGGCTCGATTCGGTGCAGGCCGTGGTGCTGCGGGCCAAACTTCCCCGGCTGCGCGAGAGCATTGGCGCGCGCGCGTCGGCTGCCCGCTACTACACCCGCCGTCTGGAGGCGGTCGCGGAGGTCGCCGCACCCGTCGAGGCTCCCGACTCGACCCACGTCTGGCATCAATATACGCTGAAGGTCGATCCCGCGGTGCGCGATGCGCTGCGGAGCCGGCTCGCGCAGGAGGGAATCCCTACGGCGGTCTATTATCCGCTGCCGCTGCCGCTGCAACCCGCCTACCGGGAGCTGTGCGTTGCGGACGAGCGGCTGGATGCGGCGCTGCGGCTGCCGCAGTGCGTGCTCTCGCTTCCGATCCACACCGAGCTTACCGCCGCGCAGCAGGATGAGATCGTCGGGGCTATCGAACGATTTTTCAAGAAGTGAACATGGAACGCGAAACCGAATATTTCGTCCATCCCACCGCCGTCGTCGATGACGGTGCGGTCATTGGCGACGGCACCCGCATCTGGCATTTCTGTCATGTGATGGCCGGTGCCGAACTTGGCCCCGGCTGCAACCTGGGGCAGAACGTGATGATCGCCCCGGGCGTGAAGCTGGGGCGGAACGTGAAGATACAGAACAACGTGTCGGTCTATTCCGGCGTGATCTGCGAGGACGATGTTTTCCTGGGACCCTCGTGCGTCTTTACCAACGTGCGCAATCCGCGCAGCGCCGTGCCGCGCCGGGGGCAGTATGCGCCGACCGTCGTGCGGTGCGGTGCGACCGTCGGTGCCAATGCCACCGTCGTGTGCGGTGTCGAGATCGGCCGCTACGCCTTCGTCGGTGCCGGAGCCGTGGTTACCCGGTCGGTGCCGCCCCATGCGCTGGTCGTCGGCGCGCCTGCCCGGCGGATCGGCTGGATGAGCCGTTGCGGGCAGCGGCTGGAGTTCGATGCGGAGGGGATGGCCCGCTGCAGCGAGTCGGGCGAGAGATACCGGTTGATAAACGATCAGGTGTATGCGGTGGAGTGAGACGATATACGCCCGTCTGACGGGGAAGGAGCAGGGGCGCGCTTCGGTCGCGGTCGTCGGCCTGGGATATGTCGGGCTGCCGCTGGCGCTCGCCTTTTCCCGCTGCTTCCGGGTGGTGGGCTACGACACCGATCCCCGGCGGATCGCACAGTTGCGCGACGGTATCGACGCGTCGGGAAGTTTCGGTGCGGACGATTTCCGGGGGCGGGATATTCTTTTCACAGCCTCCGGGGAGGCGCTCGCCGATGCGGCTTTCTACATCGTCGCGGTGCCCACGCCGGTCGATGCCGGCAGACGGCCCGACCTCTCCTGTTTGGACGAGGCGACCCGTACGGTGGGGCGCTGCCTGCGTCCGGGCGACTGCGTGGTCTTCGAATCGACGGTCTGGCCCGGATGTACGGAGGAGCGGTGCGTGCCGCTGCTCGAAAGCGTGTCGGGGCTTGTGGCGGGCCGCGACTTCAAGGTGGGCTATTCGCCCGAGCGGATCAATCCCGGCGATCGGGAGCACACGCTCTCCCGCACGGTAAAGGTCGTGGCGGGGTGCGATGCCGAGACGCTCGACGGGGTGGCCGCGGTGTACGGACGGGTAATCGGGGCCGGAGTGTTCCGTGCCGCTTCGATCCGGGTGGCCGAGGCCGCGAAGATGCTCGAGAACGTGCAGCGCGATGTGAATATCGCCCTGATGAACGAGTGTGCGGTGCTCTTCCGCGAGCTGGGGATCGACACCGCAGCGACGCTCGAGGCGGCGGCGACCAAATGGAACTTCATGCGGGTCGCGCCGGGACTGGTCGGCGGCCACTGCATCGGAGTCGATCCGTACTACCTGCTCGAGAAGGCCGCCGGGACCGGGGTGCGGATTCCTGTCGTGCAGTCGGCCCGCGCGGTCAATGAGGGGATGGTGGGCTACGTCGCCCGGGCTTTGCTGGACGAGTTGCGGGCGGGCGATGCCTCGATTTCCCCCCCCCTTGCCGGATGGCGGGTATTGCAGCTGGGAATTACCTATAAGGAGAATGTCGCCGACTGCCGCAACTCGAAGGCGGCCGAGCTGTTTGGCGAGCTGACCCGCGCCGGTGTCGAGGTGGATGCGGCCGATCCCTGCGCCGATGCCGCGCGCGTGCGGGAGATGTACGGCATCGAACTGGCGGAGCGGCTGCGCCCGCCCTACGACCTGGTGCTGGTGGCCGTGCCGCACGACGCTTACCGGTCGCTCGACGAGGAGTATTTCCTTTCGATCGTGAAACCCGGGGGATGCGTGGCCGACCTGCGGTCGATCTACCGCGACAAGATCCGTACGCTCCGCTACTGGAGCCTTTGAAAATTGCCGCGACTATGGGACACACCTCGGGAAAAACGGTGCAGGCCCTCTGGCTGATCGCGGGCAATGTTTGCTCGCTGCTCGCCGGATTGGGAACGATGGCGGTGCTCTCCCGCTGCCTCGATGCCGGGGAGTACGGCACCTACCGGCAGGTGCTTTACGTTTACCAGACGCTGCTGATCGTCTTTTCGCTCGGAATGCCCCGCGCCTACTCCTATTTTCTGGTGCGCATGCCCGCCGAAGAGGGGCGTTCGTTCGTCGGCCGCATGCGGCGGATGCTGCTGGTCCTGGGGGGACTCTTCTCCCTGTCGCTCTATGCGGGTGCCGGAGTCATCGCCCGGGTGCTCGACAACCCCGGGCTGGAGCCGGTGCTTCGGATATTCGCCCCGACACCCCTTCTGCTGATGCCGGTGCTCGGTATCGAGTCGGTGCTGGTCGCGCTCGACCGGGCACGGCTCAATGCGGCGTATGTGCTGATCAACCGGCTGCTGACGGCCCTCTGCGTGCTGCTTCCCGTGGTGGCGGGCGGATTCGGGGTCGCGGGTGCTGTCGGCGGTTTCGTCGCGGCGGCGCTGGTCTGCTTCTGCGTTGGGTCGTTCATCGAGCGGCTGCCGTTTCGCGGACTCGACCGGCGGCCGGTGCGCTTCTCGCTGCGCGAGATTCTCGCCTTTGCGCTGCCTGTCTTTCTTTCGGGCGTATGGGGATTCGTTATCTTGTCGGTCACACCCTTCTTCATCAGTCGCTACCTGGGGACGCGGGAGTTCGCTCTCTATGCC
>JAIEHQ010000193.1 GCA_029065825.1 Alistipes sp. | reverse complement strand
CGTGATCCAGCCCATCCCGGTAACGCGCGCGGGCGACGGACGCTACCTGATCAGCCGCGGCGAGCGGCGCGGGCGCGCGGCGCAGCGCGCCGGGCTGGAGTCGCTGCCCGCCTACATACGCGAGGTCGATGACCAGAACCTGCACGCGATGGCGCTGGTCGAAAACATCCAGCGCGAGGACCTCAACGCCATCGAGATCGCCCTGGGCATGCAGCGGCTTCTGGAGGAGTGCGGACTCACGCAGGAGGCCCTCTCGGAGAAGGTCGGCAAGAAGCGCTCGACCGTCTCGAACTACATGCGGCTGCTCAGACTGCCCGACCAGGTGCAGCTCGCCCTCAAGGAGGGGCTGATCTCGATGGGACACGCCAAGGCGATCGCCGGCGCACCCGAAGAGCAGCAGCTGCGGCTGCTGAAAAGATGCGTACACCGGGACCTGTCGGTACGGCAGACCGAACAGCTCGTCCGCACGATGACCGAGCCGGCCGCCGCACCCGCCGCAGAAGCCGAAGAGGAGTATCCCGAGTCGTATGCCCGTCTGGTCGAACAGCTCGAAAAACTCTTCTCGCAGCAGATCAGCATCAAACGGTCGAAGAACGGCGGAGGTCGCATCGTGATCGAGTTCGCCGACGACCGCGACATCGAATCGTTCCTCGACCGGTTCGAAACCGGGACCGTCCCGACAGAAACCCGTTCCCGCCGCCCATGACACGCATCGGCCCACACCTCCGCACCCTGCTGCTGACGCTCCTCCTCGCTGGAGGATTCCGCGGCAGTGCGACAGCGCAGCTGCCGGCGACGCTCGAGCGCCACCGCAGTGCGCGGACCGTCGTACGCAGCGGTCTGATGCCGCGCACCGACACGCTGGCCCGGCAGGAAGGGGCCGACACCCTTGCATTGACAGACGCGGCGGACGTGCGCGACTCGCTGCACACGGCGGCGGCCGGAGCGCCCGACTCACTGGGGACCGCCGCACCGCAAACGCTCCCCCTCGGGACGGACTCGTCGGCGGACCGCCGCCGGCTGCGTCTCCAGCGCCGCGACACGCTCTCGCTGCCGGCGATGAGCTGGATCTCGCTGGTCGCCCCGGGATTCGGACAGATCTACAACAAACAATACTGGAAGCTGCCGATCCTCTACGGAACGGTGGGAGCCGGCCTGACGCTCTTCTTCCACGAAAACAAAAGCTACCGACCGCTCAAAAGGCAGTACGACGCCCTGCTGCTGGAGGGCACCGGCCGCACGGAGGAGCTGAACGACATCCAGAGCCGCATGATCCGCAGCAACACCCGCCGGCAGCTCTACCTGGGTGCCACGCTCGCCTCCTACCTCTACTTCATCGGCGACGCGGCCGTAAACTACGCCTACGACACCTCGCCCGTGCGCAAGGCCACGACCCTGTCCACCATCTGCCCCGGCGCGGGCCAGATCTACAACAAGAGCTACTGGAAGCTGCCGTTCGTGATCGGCGGCCTGGCGACTACCATCTACACGGTCGATTGGAACAACCGGGGCTACCAGCGCTTCAAGAGAGCCTACGCGCTGCGCAGCGCCTACGACAAGACTGTGCTGGAGGCGCAGCAGCATCCGGAGCTGTATCCCGACGGTCCGGGACAGTCGAAGGACGAGTTCCGGGGACAATACTCGACCGAATTCCTCAAAAACCTCAAGGACAACTACCGGCGCAACCGCGACCTCTGCATCATCATCACGGCGGGCATCTACATCCTGCAGATCATCGACGCGCATGTCGATGCCCACCTGAAGGACTACGACATCTCCGACGACCTCTCGATGAGCATCGCACCGGCGATCAACTACACCTACTCCCCCGTCGCAGGAGGACATCGCCCCACTTTCGGACTCAACCTCAACATGAATTTCTGACATGCACCACATGCGCACACTCATTCTCCATACGCTGACTCTCTCGCTGCTGCTCTGCTGCGGCACGGCATCGGCGCAGAACCGGAAAAAACGCCGCACGGCCGGCGCACCCGCGATCGAGCAGCCCGCTCCGCCCGTCGCGGTTCCGGAAACGCCCGCTCCCCGGACCGCGGCATTCCCCTCCGAAGAGGAGGCAGCCGATCCCCGCACTGCCCCCGCATACGACCTCTCTCCCGCAGAGATCGACTCGCTCGTCTCGCTCTGGCGCGAGAGGCAGACGCTCGCCTCGTACCACACCTTCTTCAACGACTACATCGCGCTCGACTCCCCGGCTACGGAGAGCGAAACCCTTCCCGACTCGGTCTATGTCCGCCGGCTGCAAGCCCTCGTGTCGCCCGTGCGGCTCTCTTACAATCCGATCGTCAAGAACTACATCAGCCGCTACGTCGATGCCCGCTACGGGACCATCAGCCGCATACTCAGCCTCTCACGCTACTACTTTCCGCTGATTGAGGAGGAGCTTATCAAGGCGGAACTCCCCGTCGAACTGCGGGCGCTGCCCATCATCGAATCGGCCCTCTCGCCGACGGCCACCTCGCCGATGGGCGCTGTGGGGCTGTGGCAGTTCATGCCCGCCACGGGCAAAAGCTACGGGCTGGAGATCAACTCGTTCGTCGATGAGCGGCGCGACCCCGTACTGGCGACCCGCGCCGCCTGCCGCTACCTGCGCGACCTCTACAACATATACAAGGACTGGACGCTCGCCATAGCAGCCTACAACTGCGGCCCGGGCAACGTGAACAAAGCGATCGCCCGCACCGGCGGAGGCCGCACATTCTGGGACGTGTACGAACACCTGCCCCGCGAGACGCGCGGATACGTGCCCGCCTTCATCGGCGCCTCCTACGCCTACGCCTACCACCGGCAGCACGGCATCTCGTGCGAAAATCCGCCGATCCCGCTGGCCACCGACACGGTGCAGGTCAATCGCCTGCTCCACCTCGAGCAGGTCTCCTCGACGCTCGACATACCGATCGAAACCCTCCGCGCGCTCAACCCCCAGTACAAGATGGACATCGTGCCTGCGACGCTCAAGAGCTACACCCTCGTACTGCCGCAGCACTACCTGAGCCAGTACGTCGCCCGCGAGCAGGAGATCTTCAGCAAGGACTCGACCTATCTGAAGGAGTATATCGACCCGGCGAACATCGAAAAGAAAAAGATCGCCGATGCCACGCCGGCCTACATCGTCTATACCGTCAAACAGGGCGACACGCTGGGAGCCATCGCTCGCCGCTACCGGACCACGACGGCCCAGATCATGAAATGGAACAACCTGAAGAACGCCAACAAGCTGCGGCTCGGGCAGAAGCTCCGCATACAGACCCGCCGATGAGTGCTGCCAACGATACCATCGTCGCACCGGCCTCCGCGACGGGAGGCGCCATCGCCGTCATCCGGCTGAGCGGTCACGGGGCCATCGCCTGCTGCGACCGTGTCTTCTGCGGCCGCGCCCCCTTGTGCGAAGCCGCCGCAGGCACGCTCCACTACGGACGCATCGCGGAGGGAGGGCGGACGCTCGACGACGTGGTGGCGGCAGTCTATCGGGCGCCCCGCTCCTATACGGGCGAAGACTCGGTCGAGATCTCGTGTCACGGCTCGCGCTACATCGTCTCCGAAATAATCGCCCTGCTGCTCCGCTCGGGAGCACGCATGGCCCGCCCCGGAGAGTTCACGACCCGGGCATTTCTGGCCGGAAAGCTCGACCTCTCGCAGGCCGAGGCCGTCGCCGACCTGATCGCCGCCGACTCCCGTGCGGCACACGCAATGGCTTCGACCCAGATGCGAGGAGGCTACTCGTCGGCACTCGACGCACTGCGCGAGGAGCTGCTCCAGCTCGGCTCCCTGCTCGAACTCGAACTCGATTTCTCGGAAGAGGAGGTCGAGTTCGCCGACCGCGGCCGCCTGCGCGGAATGATGGAGCGCATCGGGAGCGAAATCGGTCGGCTGACCCGCTCTTTCTCGCTCGGAAACGCCATCAAGGAGGGAGTGGCGGTCGCCATCGTCGGCGAACCGAACGTCGGGAAGAGCACTCTGCTCAATCGCCTGCTCGGCGAGGAGCGCGCCCTGGTCTCGGAGGTGGCGGGCACCACGCGCGACACGATCGAAGAACGGCTCAACATCGACGGCGTACTGTTCCGCTTCATCGACACGGCCGGCCTCCACGCAACGGACGACCGGCTGGAGCAGCTCGGCATCGACCGCACGCATCAGGCGATCGGCCGCGCACGCATCGTGCTGCAGCTGGTCGATGCAACCCGCCCGCTGCCTGCACCGCTGCCCCTCGGCAAGGAGCAGACCGGACTGCTCGTAGTCAATAAATCCGATGCTCCGCACAAACTCATCACGCCGCAGCAGACTCCTCCGGACACTCTGTTCCTCTCGGCCCGTACCGGCGAGGGAATCGAGGAGCTGCAGGCCAGACTGCGCACAGCGATCGACACAGACAGCCTTTTCGACGGCGACCCCATCGTGTCGAACAGCCGCCATCTCGAAGCGCTCGCCGAGGCCGCCGAAGCGCTGGAACGCGCCCTGACCGCCCTCGACGAGACACTTCCCGCCGACCTGCTCGCCGAAGAGATCCGCCTGGTCGCCCATCACCTCGGCACGATAACCGGCCGCATCACAAACGACGACATTCTCGCGCGAATCTTCTCTAAATTCTGCATCGGAAAGTAACTCAATAAAACAAAGACGAAGAGATATTAAAATAATATTCATTAATTCAGCTATTTACCGACAAACAACCGATTTTTACTTCGACTTCATTTTATCGTTCGAGGTGTAAAATTTGCCGCTTATTTACAACGCACAGTAATTGAGGTGTAAAAAAGTGTAAAGAAATTTTTCTATCTTTGCATCAAACCTAAAACCTCGACCGCATGGAGATCAAGATTCGGCCGAAACCGCAACGCTCGACGGGTAAGACCTCGTTGGTGCTGGAATACTATTACGGGTACACCCGCGACGATGAAGGGCGCATCAAGCATCGTCGTAAATTCGAGACCCTCGAATACTACCTCTATACCGACCCGAAAAACAAGTCGGAGCGCGACCACAACAAGGTCAATCTCGAAATGGCCGAGAAGGTCAAAGCCAAACGGCTGCTCGCCGAGCAGAACGAGCAATACGGCTTTGCGGTGAAATATAAAATCCGCACCAACCTCGTCGAATACATCAAAGGATTGATAGAGCAACGCAAGGAGTCGCCGGGGAACTGGGGCAACTGGGACAGCGCATTGAAACACCTCGTCGCCTATGCCGGGACGAATACGACGTTCGAGATGGTCGATAAAAAGTTCGTCGAGGGATTCAAAACCTATCTGGCGAAGCAGGCCAAGACCAAAAGCGGCACCGCTCTTTCGACGAACAGCCAGAGCAGCTATTTCCTCAAACTCAAAGCCGCGCTGAACCGAGCGGTCGAAGACGGCATCATCCCCCACTCGCCCGCCATGTCGGTCAAACCCGCGCATGTCGAGGACGTACATCGCGAATACCTGACTTTCGACGAATTGCAGCGCCTCGCCAAAACGGAGTGTCCGTATCCCGTGCTCAAAGACGCATTCCTCTTCTCGTGCCTGACCGGCATGCGTTGGAGCGACATCAACAAACTGACGTGGGCCGAGGTGCAGGACGGCGGCACGCGCATCGTATTCCGGCAGAAAAAGGCCAAAGGGCTGGAATACCTCGACATCACCGGCCAAGCCGTGCGCTACATGGGTCAGCGCGGCAAGGCCGACGAGCGGGTCTTCGCCGGGCTGAAATACTCCGCATGGCACAACCTCGCCCTGCGCGAGTG
>JAIEHQ010000192.1 GCA_029065825.1 Alistipes sp. | reverse complement strand
AAGACGGCATACGAAATCCTGAGATGTCTCGTAGGCTCGGAGATGTGTATACGAGCCATGTATAGCCCCGGTAGCCCAGCTCCGTGAAGAGGGCGACGATCCGGGGGCGGTTCGCACCGCCCGTCTCGACCAGCACCCTCGGCCGGAAACGTTCGAGCAGCGGCCGCATCTGGCCGAGCACCACCGTCTCGTATCCCTCCACGTCGCACTTGACGAAGTCGAGCCGTTCGAGACCGGCGAAAAGGTCGGTGCCCCGCTCCATGCGCGCCTCGAAGCGGAGCGCCTCCGGGGCGGCCGCGTCGCCCACCGCATTGCGGCCCGTGCCGAAATACCCCTCCTCGCGCACGGAGTCGTTGCTCATCGTGATGCGCCCGGAGCTTTCGCCCAGCGCGCACTCGAAGATCGCGACGTTGGCGCACCCCCGCAGGTTGCGGCGCAGCACCCGGCAGATCACGGGAACCGGCTCAACGGCATAGACCCGTCCCCGACTCCCCACCCGGCGGGAGAGCGGCCGGGCGTAGTAGCCGAGGTTGGCGCCGATGTCGATCGCCACCTCGCCCGGAGCGACCAGCTGCGGCAGATGATATACGTACTCGGTCGCTCGGCTGCGGCGGCCGATCCCGAGCCGGTAGCTCAGGAAGAAAAGCCGGCTGACCGCCCGCAGGTAGCCCTCGAGCGGAAGCGTCCGGTAGAGAAGTCTGTGAAAGAATGCCTGAATCGTTGCCATGCGGGCACACTGTTTCCTTACCGGGAGGCTCGGCCGGAAAATCCGGCCCGCCGCCCTCCCGGCAGCCGGTTATTTGTAGTTTATCTCCTGGTTGAGCACCTCCGTGATAAAGGGGTTGTAGAGCGTCTCGTGTCCGATCGTGGTCTCGGGTCCGTGGCCGGGATAGACCCGCACGTCGTCGCCCAGCGGCAGCAGTTCGTCGAGGATCGAGCGCATGATCCACGAATAGTCGCCGCCCGGCAGGTCGGTGCGGCCGATGCTCTCGCGGAAGAGCGTATCGCCCGTAAAGAGGCTCTGCGTCTGCGGCTCGAAGAGCGAGACATGGCCCGGAGTGTGGCCCGGAGTCGGGATGACGCGCAGGAGCGTCCGGCCGAAAGCGATCTCCCGCCGCTCGTCCAGGTTGATATCGACCTGGACGGGCATCGAGCCGATCGCAACGCCGTAGATGGTGCCGCTGACCGAAGCGGTCTCGATCAGGAAGGCATCCTTGCCCGAAAGGGCGAAGGGAATCCCGTAGGTGCGGCGCAGGTGTTCGACACCGAGCAGATGATCGAAATGGCCATGGGTGTTGAGCGCCAGAACGGGTTTGAGTCCGTGCTGGGCGATGAACGCGTCGAGTGCGGCATTTTCTTTGGAGGTGCTGTTTCCGGCGTCGATCACGACGCATTCATTCGTATCGTCCCAGACGACGTATGTATTCTCCTGAATCGGATTGAATGTCAGACAAGCGATCTTCATAACGAGTGTTAGGATATGTTTTAACGTACAAATATAGGGATATTTCGCGGATAATCGCTACTTTTGAAGCCGAAGCTCCCCGAAAAGGGAGCCGGTCGCCCCGGGAGCGGCAGACACCGCCCCGCCAACCGGCGCTCCTCCCGCAAAACAAGAACACGGATGAACAGAACTTCGCTCTTACCTCTGGCCGCCGCTGCGGCGGCCCTCCTTCTGGGAGGCTGCTCCCTGCTCAGGGTGTCGGTCGATACGGGCAACCCGCCGCTGCCCGAAAGGCAGGCCGAGACCCGCATGATGACGCGCGGCTTCTACTACGACCTGACCGACGAGATCGGCCGCACGGCCGACTCGCTGGCGGCAGCCTCGCCCGAGATCCCGATGAAGATCCGGGCGATCCGCTGGAAGATGCAGGCCACGCGCGCGGCCGTCGCGGCGGCCATGCAGTCGAACCCCGACGTGGCGCTGATCGACACCTGGCTGCTCTGCGCCCGCATGGACAGCGCCTTCCGCCGGCTGCCCGATTCGCTGCTCTTCGGCGAGCGGACCCCGCTGGCGCGCAAGACGACCGCCCGGCTGAGCGGCAGGGCCGAACGACTGGCGCAGGGGGTGCTGCCCAAGGAAGAGTTCGGCCGGATGCGGGAGTTCGTGGCGGGCTACATGGCGGCCAACCCCGTTACCGGATCGAAATTCACGCCGGTCAATACCACCCTGCCCTGGATCGAATACCTCCGGGAGAAAGGGGTCGAGACCCGATACAACGTCGGGTCGATCTCCGACGTGATCGCCGACCTGGGCGACCGTTTCGGCGGCGAATCGGACGCGATGGTAAGCAGCATCGGCTGGTCGAAGGACATTTTCGAACTCCAGATGCAGCAGGACAGCCTCCGCAGCCGCCTGACGCAGCAGCTCGACAGCCTGGGCCGCGACTTCGACCGCATGGTGGCCGTCATGGAGCACCTGCCCCAGATCGCCGACTACATGGGCCGCAGCCTCAACGAGGAGATGACGGCCCTGATCGGCACGATGAACGACGCGGTCGATAACGCCTTCGCCGACCTGGACCGCCAGCGGACCGAACTGCAGCGATACGCCTCCGCCGAGCGCGAGGCGATCATCGACCAGGCCCGCGAAGCGGTCGATACCGCACTGAGCAACGCATTGGACCGGGTGCCCGGACTCGTGGCCCGGCTGCTGCTGTGGATCGTCCTCTTCGCCGCCGCCGTGCTCGGCATCCCGTTCGGCATCGGTTTCTGGCTGGGACGGCTGCGCGAACGGACCCGGGCGAAAAAAAACGGCGGCGCATAGCGAAAAATTCGTACCTTTACCGACGCAAAACACTGCGTTGAAAACACGATATGGCACGAAAGAAAGCGAACTACCCCCTCATCGAGGGGCTTGAAATAACGACGCTGGCCGCTGAAGGCAAGGCGATGGGCCGGTACAACGACAAAGTGGTCTTCGTCCCGATGACCGTCCCGGGCGACGTGGTCGATGTCCAGATCCGCTCCATGCGGCGGCGCTACATGGAGGGATTCGTCGTCCGCTACCGCCACCGCTCGCCCCTGCGCGAAGAGCCGTTCTGCGCCCATTTCGGGGTATGCGGCGGCTGCAAGTGGCAGAACCTGCCCTATGCCGAGCAGCTGCGCTTCAAGACCGACCAGGTGCGCGACCAGCTGACGCGCATCGGCAAGATCGAACTGCCCGAGATCGCCCCCTGCCTCCCCTCGGCCGAGACCCGTTTCTACCGCAACAAGCTCGAATTTACCTTCGCCGAGCGGCGCTGGCTGACCTACGAGGAGATCGCCGAGGCGGGCGACATAGCCGATGCCCCGGCCCTCGGATTCCACATCCCGGGCATGTTCGACAAGGTGCTCGACATCGACCGCTGCTGGCTGCAGCCCGAACCGTCGAACGCCATCCGCACCGAGACCAAGCGCTTCTGCATCGAACACGGCTACACCTTCCACAACCCGCGCGAACACCGGGGGCTGATGCGCAACATGGTGATCCGCACCGCCTCGACGGGCGAAGTGATGGTCATCGTGGTCTTCCACGCCGACGAGCGGGAGAAGATCGCCGCGCTGCTCGACCACCTCGCGGAGCGCTTCCCCGAGATCACGTCGCTCTACTACGTGATCAACGACAAGATGAACGACTCGACCGCCGACCTGGAGCCGGTGCTCTACCGGGGCAAGGACCACATCGTCGAGCGGATGGAGGGGCTTCAGTTCAAGGTGGGGCCCAAATCGTTCTACCAAACCAACTCGGCCCAAGCCTACGAACTCTACAAGGTGGCCCGCGACTTCGCGGCGCTGCAACCGGAGGAGACCCTCTACGACCTCTACACCGGCACGGGCACCATCGCCAACTTCTGCGCGGCGCGGTGCGCCCGGGTGGTGGGCGTGGAGTACGTCCCCGAAGCGATCGAGGACGCACGGATCAACTCGGCGCTCAACGGCATCGGCAACACGGTGTTCTACGCCGGCGACATGAAGGCGGTGCTGAGCGATGAATTCGTCGCCCGTAACGGCCGTCCCGATGTCATCATCCTCGACCCGCCGCGCGCCGGAGTCGATAAGCCGGTCATCGACGTGATCCTGCGGGCCGCGCCCCGGCGAATCGTCTATGTGAGCTGCAACCCCGCCACGCAGGCCCGCGACCTGGCGCTGCTCGACGGCGACTACCGCGTCGAGGCGGTGCAGCCGGTCGATATGTTCCCCCACACGCACCACGTCGAGAACGTCGTGAAGCTGGTGCGCAGATAACGGTCCCGCGCCCGGGGCGGATACCAAACCGCCCCGGCTGCGCGTTACTGTCTTCGGGGAGCGGCCGCACGCACAGCCCGTGCCCGACGGCTCCCGCCTAACGCTAAAAAACAAAGACTATGAAAAAATGGACGATTCTGGCGGCCGCCCTCATGCTGGCCGCACCGCTCTTCGCCCAGAGCGAGGAGAACTTCCCGAGCTACATTCAGGTAAACGGCCGCGCCGAGCGCGAAATCGCGCCCGACGAATTTTACCTCTCGATCGTCATCGACGAGCGCGAGTCGAAAGGCAAGGTCACGGTCGAGGAGCAGCAGCGGCAGCTGGTCTCCGCGCTCAGGAAGCTGGGCATAGCGGTCGATAAGCAGCTCAAGATGGCCAATCTGTCGAGCGATCTGTTCCGGAAGAGCAGCGCGGCGGCCGTCGCCAAATACCAGCTGCTGCTCGGCTCGGCCCAGGAAGTCGCGGCCGTCACCGCCGCGCTCAACGACAAGGGGATCACCAACGTGAGCATCGCGCGCGTGACCCACTCGCGCATCGACGCGCTCAAACAGGAGGTGCGGCTGGAGGCCGTGCGCAACGCGCGCGATTCGGCCCGGGCACTGGCGGAGGCCATCGGCCAGAAGGCGGGCAAATGCTTCTACATCTACGATGCCAACTACGACATCTCGCCCCGCTACTACGACAACTCGGTAATGATACGCGCCAAAGGCTTCGCCTCCGATACGGCCGAGGCCGCCGTCGAGGAGGAGGCCGGCATCGACTTCCGCACCATCCGCCTCGAATACAACGTACAGACCAAATTCATCCTCGAATAGTTCCGTCCGGCAGGAGGCTGACAAGGACAGGCCGGATTTTGGGAATTCCGGAAATTCGGCCTACCTTTGGTCCTCTTCCGACCGACAAAAAGAGCAAGACACATGGAAAAGACATTCCGTTTCGACTACGCCCGCTACGACTCCCCGGCACAGATGCCCGAACAGGACCGGCAGCTGATCGACGAGGCGCTGCGGGCGACCGAAAGGGCCTACGCCCCCTACTCGCACTTCCGCGTAGGCGCGGCGGCCCGGCTGCGCAGCGGACGCATCGTGCGCGGCAGCAACCAGGAGAGCGAGGTGTTCCCCGCAGGCATCTGCGCCGAGCGCTCGCTGCTCTTCCACACGCTGGCCGAACACCCCGACGATCCGATCGAGGCGCTGGCCATCGCCTCGTCGCCCTCCGAACGGGAGTGCTACCCCTGCGGCCAGTGCCGCCAGGTGCTGCTCGACGCGGAGCGCCGCCAGGGATCGCCCATGCGCATCATCATGTACGGCGGCGGCACCGCCACCGCGGTCGATTCGGCCGAGCTGCTGCTGCCCTTTACCTTCCGTCTCTAACCCCGAAAACCCCCGAAGGCATGTTCTCGCCCGACGACATACTCTACGAAGACAACCACCTGCTGGTGGTAAACAAACATTGCGGCGACCTGGTGCAGCCCGACCCGTCGGGCGAAAGCGCCCTCGAGGACCAGATCAAGGCGTTCCTGCGCCGGCGCGACGCGAAACCCGGCGATGCGTTCCTCGGAGTAGTCCACCGCATCGACCGGCCGGTCAGCGGCGCGGTGCTCTTCGCCAAGACCTCGAAGGCGCTCGCCCGCCTGAACGAGATGATCCGGCGCGGCGAGATCCGCAAGAGCTACTGGGCCTTGACCGAACAGCAGCCCGATCCCGAGGAGGGCGAGCTGCGCCACTACATCCTGCGCGACGCACGCAACAACCGCTCGCGCGCTTTCGACGCGCCCCGCCCCGAAGCCAAGGAGGCCCGGCTGCGCTACCGCACCCTCGGCCGCAGCGACCGCTACACGCTGGTCGAGATCGATCTGCTGACGGGCCGCCACCACCAGATCCGCGCCCAGCTCGCGCAGATCGGATGCCCGATCCGGGGCGACCTGAAGTACGGTGCCCGCCGCTCGAACCCCGACGGCGGCATCTCGCTCCACTCGCGCAGCGTGGCCTTCCTCCATCCCGTGCGCCGGGAGCCGCTCGAGGTAACGGCCCCCGTGCCCGCCGGCGACAGGCTCTGGGCTTTCTTCGACCGAAACGCAACGACCGAAACGCCATGCGGCTGCTGATCCAGCGCGTCGGGCAGGCCTCCGTCACGATCGGCGGCCGGCAGCACTCCGCCATCGGGCGGGGACTTCTGGTCTTCGTCGGCATCGAGGCGGCCGACACCGAGGAGGACATCGCCTGGCTCGCGAACAAACTGCTGCGGCTGCGCATCTTCGACGACGACGAGGGCGTGATGAACCGCGACGTGCTGCAGGCCGGCGGCCAGATCATGATCGTCAGCCAGTTCACGCTGCACGCCTCGACCCGCAAGGGCAACCGCCCCTCCTACGTCCGGGCTGCGCCCGAGCCGGTATCGCGCCCCCTCTACGAACGCTTCGTCGCCGCCGTCGAAGAGGGGCTGGGCGCTCCGGCGGCCACGGGCAGCTTCGGAGCCGACATGCAGGTGGCGCTGACCAACGACGGTCCGGTCACGATCTGGATCGACTCCAAGCAGCGGGAATAACGCTCCGCGGCGACACGCTACAATACGCAATACCTATCCATCAATAATCTTTCGATCATGAAAAGACTCTTTCTTCTGCTGCTGCCGTTGCTCGCAGTCCTGTCGTGCGACGAGAAGACACCGAACGAATCGCACCCCAGCCGTCCCGATTTCGAGATTCAGGAGGCCGTCCCCGGCGACCGCAGCGTCGTCCTGACCGCCCGCATCGTCCCCACGAGCGACCATGCGGTCGAACAGGCCGGCTTCGCCTACAAGCCCGAAGGACCGGGCGACTACACCGAGGTGGCCGCCGCCTACGACGAGCGCACGGCCAGCGCCACGCTGACGGACCTCGCACCCGAGACGGAATACCGCTGGTACAGCTACGCCGTCGTCGCAGGCATCCGCTTCGACGCACCTCTTTCGCAGACTTTCCGCACCCCCGCCGCAGGCGAGGTGCCCGCCCCGCAGCCGGAGCCTCTGTTCGGCACCCCGCGCGCGGTCGATATCACGCAGACGGCCGCGACCCTCACGGCCGAATTGAGCTACGACGCGCAGGCGGCCGACTACACGGTCGGCTTCGCCTGGAAGCGCAACGACGCGACGGAGTCCCTCGAAGAGGTTCCCGTTCCGGCGGGATCCGGAACCAAGAGCGTCCGGATCGAGGCGCTGATCCCCGCGACCGAATACACCTTCTACCTCTACGCCGACCGGGAGGGAGAGCGCTTCCGGAGCGAAGAGGCGGTCTTCACGACCGGCGATGACTCCACAACGCCCTCCGGCGGGATTTACCGCACGGGCTGGGCCGAGCTGCCCCGCGAGGTGGAGAAGGCGGGCGACTACTACTACGCCTACCACATGCGCCCGGACGACGTGCCGGGACGCAACTACTCGGTATGCTACAGCGCCGAGATGCGCTGCGCGGTCTGGGCCGCCATGCCGCTGCACGAATGCTACCTGGGAAGCGCCAAGCGGACGAACGCATGGCAGTACGATCCGGCGATCCCCCAGGAGGTGCAGCCCAACCTGAAGCAAGCCTACGTAGGCAACTACTCGCGCGGCCACATGGTCGCCTCGAGCGACCGCCAGGTCGATCAGACGATCAACCGCACCACCTTCTACTACACCAACATGGCACCGCAGATACAGAACGAGTTCAACGGCGGCATCTGGAACGACCTGGAGGTAAAGTGTCAGAAAAACTGGGTCTGCTCCGACACGCTCTACGTAGTGACGGGGGCCTATTTCGAGAACGAAAACCGCACCTGCGAGGACATCAACGGACAGCGGGTGGTGGTTCCCACGCATTTCTACAAGGTGCTCCTGCGCTCGAAGTCGGGCAACACGGGCAAACCGCTGCACGAGCTTGCGGCCGACGAGATGATCTGCACCGGCTTCTGGCTGGACCACACCTCCAAGTACGGCACCAAAGACAAGATCACGGCCGAGTACATGATGCCGGTGGCCGAAATCGAACGCAAGACCGGCTTCGAGTTCTTCACCAACGTCGCGGCCGCGCCCAAGGAGCGCTGCACCGCCGCCGACTGGGGACTGTAATGCCGCATCCGGCATGGAAGAGCGGCAGATCCGTCCCTGGGGAGACACACGCCCCTGGCACAGCTATGCGGCCTACTGCCGCAGGCTCTACGGCGGCGCGGTGCGCAAGATCGCGGTCGATGCGGGCATGAGCTGCCCCAACCGGGACGGAACGATCGGACGGGAGGGGTGCGCGTTCTGCGACAACAGGGCGTTCACCCCTTCCTACTGTTCGCCCGACAAACCGCTGCGGCAGCAGATCGACGAAGGCATCGCCTTCCACGAAGCGCGCGGCCGCACGGCGGGCCGCTGCCTGGCCTACTTCCAGCCCCACTCCAACACCCACGCACCCGTCGGGCGGCTCGCCGCCCTCTACGGCGAGGCGCTGGCCCATCCCCGCATCGAAGGGCTGGTCATCGGCACCCGACCCGACTGCCTGGACGGCCCGCGGCTCGACCTGCTCGCCTGGCTGGGGAGCGAACACCCGCTGACGATCGAGTTCGGCATCGAATCGACCGACGACAGGACGCTGCGCGCCATCGGACGGGGACACGACTTCGCCGCCGCGCAGCGGGCCGTCGAGGCCTGCGCCGCACGGGGGCTTCAGGTCGGTGCCCACTTCATCCTCGGATTCCCCGAAGAGGACGGGCGCACGGCGGAACGGCTCGCCGAACGGATCAACGCGCTGCCGCTGGCGACCGTCAAGTTCCACCAGCTGCAGATCCTGCGCGGAACGCCGCTCGCCGTCCGCTACGACGCGGACCCCGGACGATTCCCCCGACGCTCGCCCGAACAATACGTCGAACTGCTCTGCGAGCTGCTGCGCCGTCTGCGCCCCGACATCGCCGTCGAGCGGATCGTGAGCGAGGTGCCGCCGCGCTACCGCCACGCATCGCTCTGGCAGGGACTCCGCGGCGCCGACCTGTGGGCGATGCTCGAAAAAAAATTAACCAGGCAGCAGGCCTATCAAGGAGAGAATTTTATACCTTTGCCGCGTTAAAAATTTTTGTAAGGTAAATAAAATGAAGAAACTCACTTTCGGAAGCGTCGCCGAAGTCGTCAAGGAGTACGTCATGATGACCATCGGCATCCTTTTCTACACGTTCGCGTGGATCGCCTGCGTCTTTCCGGCAGGAGGTACGGGCGGCGGTGCTACCGGTCTGTCGCTGGTGCTGTGCGCCGCAATCGAAAATCTGTTCGGATTCCACATCGAGATCGGTACGATGGCCTTCATCATCAACGGCATCCTGCTGCTGGCCTCGGGCTTCATCATCGGCTGGAACTTCGGCATCAAGACGATCTTCTGCGTGGTCCTGCTCTCCGTGTCGCTGAACTTCTTCGAGGCGGAGATCCCCGTGCTCAAGGAGTGGCTCATCGAGCGGGGAATGATCGGTCCGGATTCGATCAGCATCTTCGGCAACCTGGACTCGATCCTGCTGGTCGTAATGGGCGGTCTGCTCTCGGGCGTGGGTATCTACGTCTGCCTGCGTCAGGGCGGCTCGACGGGCGGTGTCGATATCATCGCACTGCTCATCAATAAGTTCCACCCGATCAACTACGGCCGCGTGGTCATGGTCCACGATACGATCGTCATCCTCGCCTCGCTGCTGGTGGGCAACGGTCCCGAAATGGTCATCTACGGCTTCCTGCTCACGATCGTCTTCAGCGCCACCACCGAAGCGCTCCTCTCGGGCAACCAGCAGTCGAACCAGCTGCTCATCATCAGCCGCGAACACGACCGCATCGCCGAGGAGATCACGCAGAACGCCCACCGCGGCGTGACGATGCTCGACGGCATGGGCTGGTACACCAAGGAGCACTCGCAGGTGGTCATGGTCCTCTGCCGCAAGGGCGAGACGCAGGACATCCTGAAGATCGTCAAGAACGTCGATCCCAAAGCGTTCATCTCGGTCGCCTCCGTCACGGGCGTTTACGGCCAGGGCTTCGGCCTGATCGACGGCGGCATGCTCAACGGCACCAAGAAGAATTAACCGGCACGGCCTGCGGCCGGCCGCTGCGCGCTCCGTCCCGGGACGGAGCGCTTTTTCTTTACCCCCCCCCCCTTTTCCGCCCGGCGGGGAGGGAAGAAAATACGATCGAAATGCTCCCGGCCGGTCTATAACCGGAAATAATACGTAACTTTGGCAATCATG